>SLAN01000048.1 GCA_007126865.1 Spirochaetales bacterium
GAAACGTCCGAGGTCTGGAGCGAACACGAATCTTCACGATCGACGGAGTGGAGGTCGAGTGAGGGGGCGATCTTGAAGACGTTCTCGATGGTGCCGAAGGTGGACGAGCGAAAGGAGTTGGTCCGTTGCGTGCTCTGTGGCTCGAGCAATTCGCGGGTTCATTGGGAGTGCGACGGATACGCGTTCGTACGATGCAGCCGGTGCGGGCACATTTATCAGAATCCGAAACCGGTATTCGACGATCTGAAAGAGAGATATCAGGACGACTACTTCCAGTATGAGCTGGAAAACGACCAACCATTCTTCGAACTCATGCGTAAGGGACTGGAGGACATTCGCTTCGATCGTATCGAGGCTTCGATACCGAGCCCACGACGAGCGCTCGATATCGGATGTGCGACAGGGATGCTCGTTCGCTACCTCTCCGAACGGGGGTGGCACGCCGAGGGGGTGGAGATCTGCGCTCCCGCTGCCCGTTTCGGTCGCGAGAAACGGGGCGTGACGATTCACGTCGGCACGCTCGATTCACAGCGCTTCCCCGACCGTTCATTTGATCTCGTACATTTCTCGCACGTTATAGAGCATGTCCCGGATCCACGTACGTTTCTCGGGGAAGTCGTGAGGGTCACGAAGCCCGGCGGCTATGTCGTTGTCGTAACACCAAATACAGCGTCGCTTCAGGCTCGCCTCTTCGGTCGAAACTGGCGCAGCGCAATCGCCGATCACATGAATCTCTTCTCCCGGCGAACACTCCGCCGCCTCATGGAAGAAGCCGGGCTCTCGGTTACCGCGACGAAAACGTGGGGCGGTATCGCGGCCGGTGTCGCTCCGGCCATCGTGAAGCGTCCGGCGGATCGGCTGGCGAAGTTGCTCGGCTTCGGCGATGTAGTCCTTCAACTCGGCCGTGTGCGAGAGTAAGAACTCGTCATGTCCGCCGCAGGGCCCCGAGAGGTTACCCGCACGTACGACAGCGACAGGAGTTGACACCGTCAGATGCGATTTTCTACGATGTGAGACACATGCGGGGGACAACAGCTTCTCGGGGGCGCAGCACATGAAGTTGGAACGATTGCGGTCGCTGTCGAGCGATCGATTATTGCGGCTGGCTGAAGAGTATGACATCGACATCGAATCCTCCGATGGGGTCGCGCGCGAAGAGTTGATCGAGGCCCTCGCCGAGGCAATAGAGGAGTCGCAGCGCGAGCACGACGCTTCGAACAATCACACGATGCGGGTGGAAGAGCGGAAGTACGATATCGCTGCATCTGATCTCGCGATCGATAACCGCAATGGCCCCGAATACGGCGAAGCCGAGCTACCGGAACGGTACAATGAAACGCGCATGGTACTGCTGCTCCGCGACCCTGCCTGGGCGTATGCGTACTGGGATGTGCGCGACGCCGAGATGGAGGAGGTCGTGAACGCTCCCGATTTTCGTGAGTTGAACCTGCGACTCGTGGAGATGGATACCCCCGATATGGGAGATCACAGCGTGGTGGACGCTGTAGACATTCCTGTGCAGCCGGCGGACAATCGGTGGTACATCAACCTTCCCCAGCAGGAAACGAATTACTATACCGAGCTTGTTGCCGATTTCGAAGATAATCGCACTGTACTCGCCCGCAGTAACCCAATTTCCGTTCCTCGTGGCTGGCTTTCGGAGGACGGCGTCAATCGGGAGGAAGCGGTCGAGCAGGCGGAGGCATTGGTCGCGTTGTCCGGTGTCGAGCGACTGGGCGTTTCGAGCTTCGGACGACGGATTCCGCAACGCATCATCTCATTAATTGATCACTACGCCGGTGAGTAACGTACAACGACACCGATGTATCGCTGTCCGAGGTAGAGTATGAAGCACGGTTACCTGATGATGGTCCTCCACGCGCACCTCCCGTTCGTGCGGCACCCGGAGTATCCCCGGTTCCTCGAGGAGATTTGGCTTTTCGAGGCCATAAGCGAGACCTATCTGCCGCTCCTGCGGATGCTCGACCGTCTGGCAGCCGACGACGTCCCGGTCAACCTGTGCATGAGTGTCTCGCCGACGCTCGCATCAATGCTCATGGACGAGGTTCTACAGCGGCGATACCTGGAACATGTCGACCGACTCATTGCCCTCGGTGAGCGGGAAGTCGAACGGTCAGCCTCCTCGCCGGAGATTGAGCCGCTCGCACGCATGTACCGTAATTTTTTCCGCCAGGCACGGCACGATTTCACCGAAACATACGGCTGTGATCTCATCGGCCAGTTTGCGCGGCACGAGCGCGAGGGCAGAATCGAGCTCATCTCTACATTCGCCACTCATCCCTACATGCCGCTGTATCAGCACTGTGATGAGAATGCCGCAGCACAGCTGAAGGTGGCGCTGGATACCCATCGGTCGCTTTTCGGCCGCGCGCCGAGCGGATTCTGGTTGCCGGAATGCGGATACTATCCCGAGCTCGAGAAAGTGCTCGCCGACGCCGGTATACGCTTTTTCTTCACCGCCTCGCACGGCTTGCTCTTCGCAGATACCCGGCCGCGCTACGGTGTGTACTCTCCGGTGCTCTGCCCGAACGGAGTATACGCGTTCGGACGGGAGGTAGCGAGCACGAATGCGGTCTGGTCGAACACGGATGGGTATCCCGGTGACCCCGATTATCGAGACTTCTATCGCGACATCGGACACGACCTTCCGCAGGATTACCTCGACCAGAGCCTGCAGTTCGACGACATTCGGACGAATACCGGCTTCAAGTATCACGCAATAACCGGCCAGACGGACGATAAACGCATATATTCGCCGGAGGCCGCCGGCCGCAAGATCGAGTCACACAGCGATAATTTCCTCTTCCAGCAGACACGGCAGTGTCGGCGCGTTGGTGGGCATATGGACCGCCTCCCGGTGATCGTCAGCCCGTTCGACGCGGAGCTGTTCGGGCATTGGTGGTTCGAAGGAGTACAGTGGCTCGAGGCCGTCTACCGGCGTATGGCCACCGCCACGAGGAAGGGGGAGGATCGCGTAGAGCCGGTTACTCCGAGTGAATACCTTGCCCATTATCCGGATGCACAAACGCTCCAGCCGGTTTTTTCGAGCTGGGGAAACAAAGGGTACTCCGAGGTCTGGCTCGACGGGTCGAACGACTGGATTTATCGACATACGCATAAGGCGATCGAGCGAATGATCGATCTGGTCGATCGTTATCCGGC
>SLAN01000280.1 GCA_007126865.1 Spirochaetales bacterium
GGATGACGATGTCCGGGTCGGTCGCTGCGCCGTTCGGCGTGTCGTCGATGGTGCTCGAGGCGGTCATGTCCCGTCCTCCTGTGCGTCGTGGAAGCTCGCGCTGATCTGCTCGTAGGCCTCCGGGGCGATGATCCCCCGACCCATGATCTCCAGGGCCGGTAGGAAGTAGCGCATCGAGTGAGCGGGATCACCGGTCAGGTCCACGCCGAGCAGACGCTTCGCGTGCTCGCCGAGTACCAGCGCGCCGAGCGACCACAGGGTCAGGACCGCCGCACGCCCCTCCGGATCCTCGGTCGGCATCAGGATCCCGGCCGCCTCGCCCTCCGCCATGTAGCCGACCGCGTCCGCGACCATCTCGTCGACGAGTTCCGCGACGTGGGGGGAGCCGTCGATCAGGGTCCTGGCGAGGTAGCCGAGCAGTGGCGGGCCGCCCTCGTAGGCACGCATCGCCGCGAGCGGATCGAGTCCGCCACCGGCGGCCATCGCCGCATGCTTCTGCTCGCGGACCAGGGCCGCGACGTGCTGGTCGCAGGCCACCCGCAGTCGGTCCTTCGAGCCGAAGTGGTGCATGACGAGCGGCGGGGAGACCCCCGCCTCCTCCGCGATGGCACGCACGCTGGTGGCCGCCACCCCGTCGGCGGCGAAGCGGGTGATCGCGGCGTCCCGGATCCGGGCCCGGGCGGTGCGGTCCGGGTCGGCCGGACCCGGGGCCCGGAGTGGTTCGGAGGCCATGGCGTCGGACGCGGGGCCGGAGGCGGGGTCGGAGGCGGTGGCTGAACTCATGTTCAGTAGTCTGAACGGATGTTCAGCCACTGTCAAGAGGCTCACCGCCGTCGCGGCCGCGCGTGAACGCCGTGGGCGAGATCGCCGGTCACCCGGCGAACATGCCCACAGCAGGCGCCTGCGACGGTCACGCCTTCCGTGCGTACAACCCGTCGATGACGTCGGAGTACTTGGTGTGGATGACCGAACGCTTGAGCTTCAGTGACGGCGTCAGCTCCTCGGACTCCGCGGTCCACTCGCTCGGCACGATCGCCCACTGGCGCACCTGCTCGACGCGGGCGAGGTGTTCGTTGCCGGCGTCCACCGCACGTTGCACCTCGGCGATCACGTCCGGATGCTGCGACGCCTCCGCCACCGACGCGAAGCTCACCCCGTTGGCGGCGCACCAACCGGGTAGGACCTCCGCGTCCAACACGATCAGCGCGCTGATGAACGGACGCGTGTCCCCGACCGCGCAGATCTGCCCGATCACCGGCGACTGCTGCTTGATCGTCTCCTCGATGTTGTTCGGGGAGAGGTTCTTGCCGCCGGCGGTGATGATCAGCTCCTTCTTGCGTCCGACGATGCGCAGGTAACCGTCGTCGTCCACCGATCCGAGATCGCCCGTGTGCAACCACCCCTCGGCATCGATCGCCTCGGTGGTGGCCTCCGGGCGTCCGTGGTAGCCCGGGGTGACGATGGGGCCCCGAGCGAGGATCTCGCCGTCGGCCGCGATCTGTAGCTCGATGCCGGGAAGCGCCGGGCCGACCGTGCCGATGCGCACGGCGCCCGGCTGGTTCGCGGTGATGACGGCGGTGGACTCCGTCATCCCGTAGACCTCCAGGATCTCGATGCCGATCGCCTTGAAGAACACCAGCAGGTCGGCGCTGATCGGCGCGGCACCCGACAACGCGTAACGGAGCTCGTCGAGGCCCAACCCGTCGCGGATCTTCGAGAACACCAGCTTGTCGAACAGCGCATGCTGGGCCCGGAGCTTCAACGACGGCTTGCGTCCGGCCATCTCCTCGCGGACCTTGGCCTGGCCGACCTCCAAGGCCTTGAGCGCCAGCTTGCGCTTGCGCTCGTCCTCGGTGGCCCGGACCTTCGCATTGAGCGCCGCATGCATCTTCTCCCACACCCGTGGGACCGCCATGAAGGTGTGGGGGCGTGCCTCCTGCAGGGTCTCGACGACCTGCGCGACCTCCTTGACGAAGTAGATCGTCCCGGCGAAGCGGATGCCGGTGTAGTGGGTGGTCATCCGCTCGGCGACGTGGGCGAGTGGCAGGTAGGAGACCCCGCGCTGGCCCGGCGTGTGTTCGAGGATGCGGTCGATCACGGCCAGCTGGAACAACAGGTTGCCGTGGGTGATCATCACCCCCTTGGGCGGTCCGGTGGTCCCGGAGGTGTAGATGATCGTCAACGCGTCGTCGGGCGCGACCGCGCGCCAACTGTTCTCGAGCTCGCCCGGTCCTGCGGCCAGCGCCTCGGTCCCCGCCGCCAGGAAGTCCGCATAGGACGTGACGCCGTCGCGGTCGGTGTCGACGCCGTCGGCGTCCAGCACGACGATCAGCTCGAGATGAGGCAGCTGATCGCGCACCGATTCCCAGATCGCGAGGAAGGTGGCGTCCTCGACGATGGCGATCTTCGCGTCGCAGTTGTCGGCGATGTAGCGGATCTGATCGGCCGTGAGCGTGTTGTACACCGACACCGGTGTCGCGCCGGCAAGCAGCGTGCCGATGTCGGCGATGACGTGCTCCGGGCGGTTGGTCATCATCAACGCCACGACGTCACCATGATCGATGCCGGCCCCGCGCAGCGCCATCGCGATCGCACTGGCCTCCTGGCGGTAGTCGGTCCAGGTCCGGGTCCGGAACGACTCCCCCTCCTTCGCGACCAGCGCGGCCCGACCCCCGTTGGCGTCACAGGTGGCCATGAACACGTCCAACAGCGTCCGGCCCTCGATGTCGGCCAGGATGTCCTCACGGACCTTCAGTGTCTCGCCCATCGCGTGGTCTCCCTCCAGCGTGTCGCGGGAGTTCACACGCTGAGAGGCTGTTGGTCAAGACATTGCCACGACGGCGTGACGGCCCGGCGCGGGCGGAACGCTTCAGGCCCGCGCCGCCTCGAGCAGCCGCACCGCCGGACCGAGGTCGAACGGCGCCCCGCACTGGACCATCAGATGCTGTGCGCCGGCCTGCAGGTAGGCGTCGAGGTCGTCGACCTCGTCGGCCCCGATCAGCACGGTGCGTTCGATCTGCGTCGGATCGCGGCCGACCCGCTCACACCAGTCGTCCAGCACGCGGTTCTTGTGCGCGAACTTCTCGGGTGGCCCGAAGCCGTTCCACATGTCGGCATGTTCGGCCACGAGCCGCAACGTGACCTGCTCAC
>SLAN01000320.1 GCA_007126865.1 Spirochaetales bacterium
TATACGAGTCGCCGTACGACGGTGAAGAGCTTGCCGATCCGGAGTATGTTGAAGAGCTCTGGTCGGACACGGATGTCGAGGAGTTCTGAATGAGGATCGCGAAATCACGGGAAATTGTATTTATTCTGAGTGCGGTGTGGCTGGTGGTTTCGACGGTGGCGGCCGTCGGCCAATTCGGCGAGGACATCGATCCCGAAAATCTCGGTCAGGATGTTGCTCAGCAGCGGCTTCGCGAAGTCTCGGTTACGAAGTTCGAGGATGCGGGGTTCTTCGAGGTTCTCATGTCCAGCGATTTCGGAATAACCGAGTTTCGACGTTTTGAAGGGAGTCCGGCAGGCAAGGAACCGCTCGTTGCCGAGGCGAACATCGGATTTGCCGAGGCCGATCGGTACGTTCTCGGTATCCGGGCGGACTTCTATAGGCGCGGTAATCCGCGGATCGTGGTCCGGCCGTCCCGGCCGATCGCTGTTCCCGGCATCGTGAAGACGATGAGTGTCTGGGTTGTCGGCCGAAATGCGAATCACGATCTGTACCTGCTCGTCGAAGATATTCGCGGTGACCAGAAGCGGATCCGTGTCGGGGAGTTGAACTTCAGCGGATGGCGCAAAATGACCGTCGCGATTCCGCCGTCGATCGTGCAGCAGGACGACCGCGCATCCGATCGTACGGGCCTGAAATTCCGGGGCTTCATGATCCGTCCGAATATGCTGCAGACCTACGGGAGCTACTACATCTATTTCGACGATTTGCGTGCGGTCACCGATCTGTTCGGCGAAGAGCTGCGTGACGAAGACGACATGGTCGACGGCTGGTAAATCCGCCGCGATCGTGCTCCTCGGGAGTTTGTCGGACATCCGGGCAGAATTGAATACCGGAAGTGCTTAGCGCATTTTGTCGCCGGACGTATGCATTGCGTTCTCGGTGTATACGTCCGATATTCAACTGCGAAGTGAAGTCCGACAAACTCATAGTTCTAACCCGAAGACCCGTTTCGCATTCGATGTAACCGTGGCTATCAGCTCGGACGGGTTCAACTGCCGGTGTTCGGCAACGGCCCTGTAGGTGTAACCGATGAGCCCCGGATAGTTCGGACGTCCTCGTCGCGGGTGTGGCGCGAGGAAGGGTGCGTCGGTTTCGAGGAGGAGCCGGTCGATTGGCACCAGATCGAGCGCCTGCCGGAGCGCAGCGGCATTCTTGAACGTTACATTTCCGCCAAAGCTTATCGAGAATCCGAAATCGAGAAACCGGGATACCATCTCCGCGGGACCGCTGTAACAGTGCATTACGCTTTCGCGTCGCGGTGCGTGCGATGCGAGCACATCGAGAATGTCGCGTTCGGCCTCCCGATTGTGTACTATCACCGGCAGGCGAAGCTCGTTAGCCAGCTCGATCTGCTCGGCAAAGAGTCGTCGCTGTTGGTCGGAGGTCCCGTAATCGCGTTGGCGATCGACCCCGATTTCTCCGACCGCACACACGCGCTGTCGATCGTAAGAGCTACGGAGCGTGTCCATGGCATCACGGAGATCGGAGCGAGCGGCATTGGAAGGGTATAATCCGTGCGCGAAATAGACGCCCGGGTAGTCGTCCAGAAGCGTGTGTCGAGTCTCAATATCGTCCTCGGCGAGACCGACATCGATACACGCTCGAAGTCCACTGCCGAATGCCGCGGTCAGAACCTCTTCGGTCTCGAGCCCGCGCTCGGCGAGCTTGGTCGCATGGAAATGTGTATCGATCTCTCCACCGTATAGATACGGCGGTTCGAAGTGGTTGCGTTTTCCAGACATGGTCGAAGTGGTAGCATATCGAAGCGTGCTCGTGTACCATGCGCTTCGTTCACCCAACGTGCCGGAGTGGCGGAATCGGTAGACGCAGAGGACTTAAAATCCTCCGAACCGAAAGGTTCGTGCCCGTTCGAGTCGGGTCTCCGGCAGATATCGCTACCGGCGGTTGCGTCGCGGTTGAACCGCAATACTCTTTGCGCGAGCACAGAAGCAGGGGTCGGGGAATACTCTTGGAAAGCGTAACAATTGGTCCGCTCGTGATCTCGACGCAGCTTGCAATCCCGGTGGTATCGGTTACCGCGGCCGTAATCGTGGTTCGGTTTCTCGGGCCGGGGAGCACCGATGCTCGCCGAGCGGCGACCGATGCGATTGTCTCGGTGGTGACTGCGTTCGTAGTTCCGTGGAAGCTGAGTCCGATCCTTTCGCAGACCGAGGCCGTGCTTCGCGATCCCCGAGTGCTTCTCGTTGCGCCGGGCGGAAGACTCGGGACGGTGCTCGGGCTGATCGGCGTCGGAGTAGCGCTGTGGTTCATGTGGCGGCGGGCCGGTTATCCGAAGAGGGTATTCGCCGACACTCCCGGTTATCCGGCGCTGGTCGTGACGGCGCTCGCTGGTGCCATCGCAATCGCGATCGCGGTGGCGCTCAACGGTGTTCTGCTTCTGGCCGCCGGGGAGCGTGACTCGATAGCACCGGATTTCGCATTGGAGGCGGTCTCGGGCCGAACGGTGACTCTCGACGATGTTCGCAACCGGGATCTCGACGTCATCGTAGTTAACTTCTGGGCGACGTGGTGCGTGCCGTGCCGTGCAGAAATGGCGGTAAAGGAACGGATATACCGGGAGTTCCATGATTCGGTCGAGATCCTGGCGGTAAATATGAGAGCAAGCGAAGCGGCGCGCAGCGATGTCGAACGCTTCGTCGATCAGTGGCAGATCTCGTATCCGATTCTCCTTGATGTCGACGGTAGTGCCGCGAGGAGTTACGGGGTCCGAGGAACCCCCACAACCGTGTTTCTGAGCACCGACGGTAAGGTTCTCGAGCGGGTTTTCGGACCGATGACGGTGGGGCGGGCCCGCCGTCTGATACGCGCGCATATTACGAGACGATGATCGGAATCAGCTCGCACGGCCGGTATACGAGATAATCGGGACGCCCTTGTTCGAGCAGCGTTGCCGAGTCGTAGCCCCAGGTGACTGCGGCAACCGGGACACCGGAACGGCGCGATGCCTCGATATCGCGCAGTTCGTCACCGATATATATCACCGAGTCCGGCGGCAGTCGTAGACGTTTGAGCAATGAGCGAATTCTACCCGGTTTCCCGAACAACCCTCGTGAGGATTGGATAGAAGCAAACCCACCGA
>SLAN01000326.1 GCA_007126865.1 Spirochaetales bacterium
CAAGGACACCGGACGAGCCCGGCCCCCCGAGGAACTTATGCGGCGAAAAAAAGATCGCATCGAGCTTCTCGGACGGATTATCCGGATGCATATCGATGGGATCGTACGGAGCGGAAGCGGCGAAATCGACGAAGCAATAGCCGCCGTGTTCATGCATGATAGCGGCCAGCCGGTGGTAGGGGGTGCGAATGCCGGTCACGTTTGAGCACGCGGTGAACGAGCCGATCTTCAGCGGGCGCTCGCGGTGGCGCTCGAGCAGATCGTGCAGGTGTTCGGGATTCACCAGACCCGAGGGATCCGGATCGACAACCACGACATCCGCGATCGTCTCCAGCCACGAGGTGTGGTTGGAATGATGCTCCATGTGCGTCACGAACACCACCGGCCGTTCTCTCGGGTCGAGCGTGACACGTCGTTTCAACTGCTCCGGTAAGCGCAATCCGAGAATTCGCTGAAACTTGTTCACCACCGCGGTCATGCCGAACCCGGCGGTCACGATGACGTCGTGGGGGCCGGCGTTCACATGCCGCTTGATCCGCTCGTGCGCCGAGTGGTAGGCGTGCGTCATGGTTGTGCCGGTGATGCTCGATTCGGAGTGGGTGTTGGCCACGAACGGGCCGATTGTCGCGGATATGCGACGTTCGATCGGTTCGTACAGGCGCCCACTGGCGGTCCAGTCGGCGTAGACGATTCGTTGCGCGCCGTACGGTGAGTCGAAACTCGTCTCAATCCCGATGATCCCCGAACGAACGTCGGCAAAATGGCGATCGAGAGAGCGATCGATGCTGTGTTTCGAGGTTACGCGTTCCACCGGACAGTAATCTTAACCGGGCCATAGCCGTTGTGTCGATCCTGAACACGCTTTATTACTTACTGGACGTTTCCCGGGGATACGGGCTACCCTCGTTGACGGTCTGATCGTTACGTCACCGCAGGGTGCACAACGCATTCACGACGACGGCCTGTGCGTGCCGGAAGGTATAATGCAGGTTTTGCCAACGATCACAAGGAGGGATCTAAACATGAAGTACGCCATTCGAGTAGTAACGGCGGTCGTGGTCTTGTCGCTCATCTCGGCCACCGTCCTTTTCGCAGCGGGAGCTGCCGAAGAAACCGATGAGCAGTTCGATCTGCGACTCGCAACCGTGGTAAGCCCGCCACATCCGTGGATCGATATGGCCGAGTTCTTTGCCGAAGAAGTGCGGCAACGTACCGACGGAAATGTGAACGTACGGATCCAACACAGCGGAGCACTCGGCGACGACGAAGCAACGATTGACGAAATGAGGATCGGAACCATCGATTTCGTCATCGGCGGCGTCTCGAATGCGGTGGCCTTCGTACCCGAGTACCAGATCACCGGATTCCCCTATCTCTACGAGGATCTCGACCACTTCCGGCGCGTCATCGATCCCGACGCGGAGTTCTTCCAGGCACTCGCCGATGCCCACGAGGAACGTGGACTCGGGCTTCGACTGCTCGCGCTTGCCGGTGGCGGCACTCGCGTAACATCCAGCAACCTCGGTCCGCTCACGCACCCGGACGACTTCGACGGTGTTCGCATGCGCTTGCCCGGTAATCCGCTCGAGAACCAGGTCTGGGAGGCGATCGGTGCGGTTCCGACCTCACTCCCGTGGGGCGAGATATATACCGCGGTCCAGTCGGATGTCGTCAGCACCTTCGAGAGCACCGTCAGCGGATTCTACGGCAGTCGCCTGTACGAGGTCGCACCCCATCAAACGCAGACGAAGCACCAGATCATGATCTCGCATTTCACGATGAGCGAGCAAACGTTCGAGCAGCTACCGGCCGAGTACCGGGACATCATACTGGAGGTCGCCCGTGAGGCCGGCGAGCTCGGTACCGACATGGGTGCTCAGTATGACGAAGAGCTGGTCGACGAGATGGTCGAGGAGTACGGGCTCAATGTCTACGAGGCCGATATCGACGCGTTCGTCGAGGCGGTAGCTCCGCTGCATGACGAGCTCGCCGAACAGGCGGGGATCGAGCACCTGCTCGAGTATGTGCGCGCGGCGCAATAAGCTGAAGGCCGAACGGTACACGGAGTCC
Source organism: Spirochaetales bacterium (assembly GCA_007126865.1). Classification (GTDB taxonomy): domain Bacteria; phylum Spirochaetota; class Spirochaetia; order DSM-27196; family SKKC01; genus SLAN01. The sequence goes on from SLAN01000326.1 coordinate 2,071, forward strand.
GAGGGTAGATGCACACCCTGAAACGTTTGAACGACGCATGCGAGCGTGCCCTCCTTGTGGTGGGCACGCTCCTCTTCGGTGTACTTATCCTGGTCGTTTTTCTGCAGGTCGTCACCCGAAGAGTGGGGATATCGTGGGTCTGGACGCACGAAATCGCGTTGATCTGCTTTATCTGGACGGTTTTCCTCGGCGGGGCGATCGCGGTCCGCTTGCGCCGTCACTATATCGTTGAGCTCCTGCCTGCGCGGATGATCCGCGCGAACGTTGCACTCGACGTATTCGGCGACGTGATGATCTTCATCGTCCTCTACGTCTTCATATTCAGCGGGTGGGAGTTCGCGCTTCTCGGGTTGCGCCGCGCTACACGCGTCCTCCAACTGCCCCAGACGATACTCTTTCTCGCCTTTCCGGTTTCCGGTGTGTTCATGGCACTGTTCGGCGTTGAGAATCTCGTCGCAAGCGCCGGGCGCCTCGTCGGCCTGCTGCGTGGTGGAAAGCAGACATGAATCCACTCATACTGCTCATGGGGAGTTTCTTCGCACTGATCCTGCTGAAAGTCCCCATCGTGTTCGTGTTCATCATCTCCTCGACGCTTACGATCCTCTCACTGCGAATGCCGCTTCTCAGCGTGTTGAACCACGTCTATTCGAGCATCGATTCGTTCACACTGCTCGCGGTTCCGTTCTTTCTGCTGCTCGGTCAGTTGATGAATCACGGCGGCATTACCGAGCGGCTTGTGCGCCTGTCGAACGCGCTCATCGGCCACATTCGCGGCGGGCTCGGGCATGTAAACGTGCTGGTCAGCATGCTGTTCGCCGGCCTTTCCGGCTCATCGGTGGCCGATACCGCGGGGGTGGGAGCGATGCTCATTCCGGCGATGGCGAAGTTGAAGTTTCCGGTCGCCTTCTCCGCGGCGGTGACCGCCTGCTCCTCTACGCTCGGCGGCATCATACCGCCGAGCATCATTATGGTAGTCTACGCTTCCCTCGCGCGGCTGTCGGTCGGAGCTATGTTTCTCGCCGGAGTCGTCCCGGGGGTACTCATAGGACTCAGCC
>SLAN01000073.1 GCA_007126865.1 Spirochaetales bacterium
GGCGAATCCGACCGCCACACCGGCCAACAACAGTCCAACTGTCAGTGCCGCGATAACCGGCACCTTTGTCACAGAAATCATCTGTCTCATCGTTCGTTCCTTCCCTGGTATGAATGTTCTATACGGTCTGAAGAATCTTCTTTATCGACTTCTTGGCCCGATAGCGATTGCCCCACGACTTCGCGGCGCCCGCTCCGACATCCGGGAACGTGCTCTCGCTCGTCCACGGACCTCCGAAGACCAGGTCGAGGAGATGCAGCGCCTTCTTGCCGCCGATCGCCATCGACATGCGACACGCCGCGCAGTAGGTGACCATGTGGTCGCTTTTCGCCTCCCCGGCGCGACGCTGCATGATCTCCCGAGCGAGCTCCGGGTTGGCCGGAAGAACCATGCCGCCGAACCCACAGCAGCGCGTGAGCCCGCGCGTATGGCCCATCTCCTCGGTCTCGTAACCGAGCTGGTTTATGATCCAGCGTACCCCTTCGTGGATGTCGTCGCGGTCGCGCGTGGGACACGAGTCGTGCAGCGCGAAGGTGATGTCGCTCTCTTTCCCGATACCGATCGACTCCTCGGGAAGCCCGATTTCCGGCAGCAGTGTCCAGAGGCTGCGAATGCGTTGATTCGGGCTGTAGGCGCTCATTGTGAGGTAGCAGCTCTGGCACGCGACGATTACCTCCTCTGCGCCGAGCCGGTCGATCTCCTGCTGGACTCCGGCGTAGCGTTCTTTGAACAGGTCGGTCTGACCGAGAGCCTTCGTCGGCTTTCCGCAACATTTGAGAATCGAGCCGGTTCCCGGCAGCCGATCCTGCAGAAACTCGAGCGTCTTCTCGACGAGCTCGGGGTTATACGACGGCAGGCTGCAGCCCGGGAAGAATACGTACTTCGTGTCGTCGTTCATTGGTTTGTTATTCATTGATTTACTCATCGATTTTCTCCGCAACCCTGGTTTTCGGCGGAGCGCCGGCGTCGTCGCTCTGCGACGCCCGCTTGCTTCCGGCGCGCTCGTCATCCGGGGCCGAACGCGCGGGCGCTGTCACGTTAAACAGCTTCGAGAAGCCGAACTTCTGGTGCAGGTAGATAACCGAATGCCCCTTCATCGGTGATTTGCCCTTATTCGCCTTGACGAGATCGGCGCGCATTTCGACGAACGCATCCTGAATGCGATAGTTCTTCGGGCAGAGGACCGTGCACATGCTGCACATGTTGCACGAGTACGGGACGATCGGGTCGATTTCCTCACCGGCGAGGATCTTCTCGAAGAGATGCTTCGGACAGGTGGGCGCGTACTGCTGCAGCATCAGACACTCTTTGACGCACTTGCGACACTCGCACGACAGACATCGCGCGCCCTCCGCGAGCGCCTGCGCTTCCTCGAGCCCGAGGTCGAATTCCTCGAAGTCGCCGATCCGCTCGCCGGCGGGTCGTTGTCTGGTCTCCGCTCGTGGAGCACGAACCGCATCTTCGGGTACCTCGGTTTCGAGTTTCGTCGTGTACCCACGCTCGTGCTCGCGATCGACATAGAGATCGCGGCCGTTCAACCAGCGATCGACACTTCTCGCCGCCTTGCGCCCTTCGGCCATCGCCTCGATAGCGACTCCCGAGTACCCGCTCGCATCGCCGGCAACAAAAATGGGACGGCCCTCCACACGCAGCGTGACCGGGTCGGCTGTAAAGTGGCCACGCGGCCCGCGCGGCAAACTCTCGAAGCCGTCGGCGTCGATTTTCTGTCCGATTGCGAACACCACCGTATCCGCCTCGATCGTACGGCGATCGGACTCATCGTACTCCGGAGCGAACTTCCCGTCGGCGTCGAAGACCTGCGTACAGCGCTTCAGCGTGATTCCGGAAACACGTCCACCGTCGGATTCGATCGATGCGACTCCCCATCCCTGGGAAATCGAAACACCCTCTTCGGCGGCCTCGGTAACCTCCCATTCGTGCGCCATCATCTCCTCGTCGTCACGCTCAATGCAGACGAGGTCGACCTGCCTGCGGTCGAGTCGTCGAATGCTGCGCGCCACGTCTATCGCCACGCAGCCGCCGCCAATAACCACGCTCTTGTGACCGAGTCCTTCGGTCTTCCCATGAAGACTGACATCGCGAAGCAGTTTCACCGCATCGAGCACGCCCTCCGCGTCGCTTCCGGGCACCGGCAGTTTCACCCCGGCGTGTGCGCCGATCGCCACGATAATCGCGTCGTACTCCCGCTCGAGCTCTTCGAGGGTTACATCTTTTCCGACGGTGGTGTTCATGCGGAACTCGACGCCGAGCTCCTTCAGCAGCGAGTATTCAAGGTCGATGATGTCTCGCGGCAGGCGATAGGCGGGAATGCCGACGCGCAACATGCCGCCGACCACACCGAGCCGGTCGATGATCGTGACCCGGTACCCGCCGCGTCGCAGATCGTACGCCGCCTGCGCCCCGGCCGGACCGCTTCCGATAATCGCCACATGCTCGCTCCGCTCGCCTCCGATACTTCGATCCCACCTGGCCGGATCGTCGTAGTTGTCGGCAACGAAACGCTTGAGCGCTGCTATCGACATAGGAGCCCCGATCTCACCGCGCTTGCAACTGACCTCGCACGGATGAGGGCAGATGCGCCCGAGCGTCGCCGGAAGGAAGAGTTTCTCCCGAATCAACGCGATCGCTTCTTCGAACTTGCCTGCGGCGATAAGGTTCACGTATCCGCGAACGTCGGTGTGCATGGGACAGGCGGCCTGGCAATACGGTGCTGCATCGCCCATACACCCGTCGATAAGCTCCTGCATTGCCTGTTTCGTCGCTTCGGTCGTTAGCTATGTCCTTATCGATATGATAATATCTATTCTGTTGAAAACAGTATCTCCGTTTCGTTTACTATTCAACCGACGATCCCCCCGCGCGCGTGCATTAATTGCGAAAAATCGGGCACGGCTGGTGCATAACTCTCGATCTGTTGTGAAAGGGGTGGGTGCTTGGAGCGCTGTATTGAACGGGGTTGTCTATTGCACCGCCTTTACCTTGTAGCGACTGCAAGCATCGCAATGCTATCATCCTCCTTTTCCGGGAAAATGAGCAGGAAGGAATAGAGGTATGAGCAAACTCGATCCGACAACGATGAAAGACTGGGAAATCGCACA
>SLAN01000116.1 GCA_007126865.1 Spirochaetales bacterium
CCGTGCGGTAGAGCGTCGCGTGATTACCAAGACGGGCGATGAGCGCGAATACCAGCGCCCCCACGACCATCGCAACGGTAAACCGAACCGGAATCGGATGAAGCGGTTGTGCGAATCCAATGCTTTCAAACAGATCGTAGATTGCCGCGATCATGAATGCCTCCAGTACAACGCGGTCCGCCAAAGAAAACGAACCGTCAGAGAATCGCGAGCCCGATAAACACAAACAAACACGGAAGATATATCACCGACGACCGCAGAAGCTTTCGCGCATGCAACACATCGTAACTTCGACACACCTCGAAGGCGCGATAGGCGAAGAGCACCCATAGAGCGACCGCTGGCACGGCATACCACATTCTTGTAAGACCGACTGCGATCGGCAAGAGCGAGGCGCCGAGCGTTGCGACGGTCCAGAAAATGATCTCGAATCGTACTCGCTTGCCGGGTTCGTCGGTAACCGGCAACACTTTCACGTTCGCATTCCGGTACCCTTTCAGATTCTTCAGCTGCACCGCATAGAAGTGCGGAAACTGCCATGCGAACACGATCGCAGCGAGCGCCCACGCTTCCGGCGAAAGCTCTCCGGTCGCAGCAGTCCACCCGACCAGTGGCGGCATCGCTCCGGCGAACGCCCCGAGGGCGGTGTGAACCGGCGTCCGGCGTTTCAACGGCGTATATATGCCGAGGTATATCACCAGGTTCAGCACTGCGAGCACTCCGGCAAGCGTGTTCACCCACAGCGTCAATGCCAGAGTACCGAGAATCGAGCAGCCGATCCCGAACAGCAGGGCCGCGTCCGGGTTCAGACGTCCCGACGGCAACGGTCGCCTGGCGGTTCTCGCCATAAGCCCGTCTATGTCGCGTTCGAGATAGTGATTCAGCGCGAACATGCCCGATGCGTATAGTACGACGCTCACGGCGAGAATCGCGAAGTCGATCCAGACCTGCCCGGTCGCGCCGGCTGTCGCGAAACCGAGTCCGTCGGCGGATCCGAAGGACGCCGCACGCCGTACGTGGACGGCCACGTGGTATGTGCCGAGCGTGATAATCAACAGAAGCGTCGCAAGGCGCGGCTTCGTAAGCTCTACGTACGGTCTGACCACACGCACAATCGAAGCGAACCCTTCGTTTGCACTCCTTCTTAGCTCAATGCTCTCCGACATACGTCCGTGCCTCAATAAACACCGCCGCAGCGCGCCGAACGGCGAGATATTATCCGTAGATAACACCTCAATCATACGGGAGCTTTCCGAAAGACACAAGGGAGTGAATCTATGGGCGCTGATAGCGCCGCTTGACAGATAAAAAGCCTCCCGTGATTATAGATAGCAATGCAACGTCTGACAATTGTTGTCGCAGCCGCTCTTATACTGCTGGGAATCATCTCCTACGCGGGCGTAGCGCTCGGTGGGGACTCCCCGCACTGGACCGCCCTGATTCCCGCGTTCCCCGGCGCCGCACTCCTGCTGCTCGGACTGCTTGCCGGTGCATTCCCGGCGCAGAGAAAACACATCATGCATGTGGCAATGCTCATCGGAGTACTCGTGCTCGCAGCCGGGCTCGGCCAGGGGATCTCCGGAATAACGGGTGACCCGGGAGCGGGTGCTATCGTCTCGTTGATTATGGCGGCGATCGCGCTCGTGTTCGTTATCTTCGGAGTCCGATCGTTCATAAACGCACGTCGCGGCGACAACGCGAAAGGTTAGAACGCTCTATGAGGAAAGGGACGAAGCTGGTGCTGTTCGCTATGTTGGTACCGTTCGCGGTCGGATTGTCGATATCGTTCGGCCTCCGTGTCGCTCGAACGATTGACGAAGCCGACCAGAGGCGCCGCGGCGAAGATCAGCGGGACAATCTCGAGATGGCACTGCCGGACGGGCGAGTCGACGAGCCGCTTCTGCACGGTTTCGCCGAACGAATAGACCCTGCCGAATCCGCACCCGATTTCACCCTCAGCGATCAGGACGGACGGGATTTCAGCCTGAACGATCATCGTGACGGTGTGGTCGTCGTCGGCTTCTGGCTGTCACAGTGCAATCACGCGTGTGTCGTCAACGCCCACATGATCGCTCAGGTTCCGGCGCTCCTGGAGGAACGGAGCACCGGTGCCTCCGACGATGTCTCATTTCTCGCTGTAAGCGTGGATCCAGAGTACGACACACCGGAGGAACGGGCCGAGTTCGTCGAAACGCTCGTCACCCCGTACGGCGGCACACTGCGCTTTCTCGGTGGCGACCGCGACGAGCTCGAGCAGGTCTGGAACGACTACAACATCTATGTTGAAACGCGCGCAGTGTCCGACGAAATCGAACGGCTCGACACGACCGAGGATGCCCTCGTCCACTCCACAGAGGAGCATCTCGCCCACCACCACGAGGACCTTCCGGACGGAGTACGTGAGGAGCTCATGGGCAACCTGCACGTTTCGATCGCCGAAGACCGCTTCGTCATACACACCGACGTCATCTATATCATAAAGAATGGGGAGTTACGGTACAGGGTCTACGGACATACCATCGACCCGGATGACTTTACCGACGTGATCGCCTCGCTCCTGGAAACATAGTCCGGCTCGGGCGGCGTTCAGGTCACGGATCACGAGGCCACCTCCGCACCTACGAGATTGAGGGCTCCGCCGGCGAGCAGCATGCGGCGCTGGCGGGCGGTAGCGTCCAGACGGGCGCGAACCGGCTCGCCGTCGAGCTCAACCGTGAACTCGTGCTCCCCCGACTCCAGCAGGGCCCGCACATTCTCGATGCGGATCGTCGTCCCCGGCCCGTAGAAATCGTGATCGCGAGCGTCTGCGAACGTCAGCGGGAGCACGCCGTAATTGAGCAGATTCGCCTTGTGAAACCGCGCGAAGCTCTTCGCGATCTTAACCCGGACTCCCAGGTAGCGCAGCGCAATTGCAGCGTGCTCCGACCGGGCGCCTTGCCCGTAGTTCTCTCCTCCGAGGATCGCGACGTCCGATTCTCCACCGCGAGAGACCGCGAGCGCCCTCCGGTGAAAATCCGGATCCTCCGACTCGAATGCGAACCTGCTGAGCTGGGGGATGTTACTGCGAAACTGCAGAACTCGCGCACCGCCGGGCATTATGGTGTCCGTGGAGA
>SLAN01000071.1 GCA_007126865.1 Spirochaetales bacterium
ATCGTCGGTCAGATCGCCGGCCCATCTGCTTCGATCGAGTTCGGACGCTATCGCGGACGGCCGATCGAGTTAGCACAAGGCACATATCTTCAGAACCAGCTCACCCAACTCCAGGAACAGTTCGGCCGGCCCGGCAACGTGTCGGAGATGTTTCAAATCTATCGCATGGGTTTCGAGCGGGCGCTACTGCACACCGCGATAATGATGGAGGCCGAAGATTCGGGAATGACCGTCTCCAGCTCACGGGTCACTGAACGGATTGTCGAGCTTCCGCGTTTTCGGGACGGAACCGGCGTGAACCGACAGGCGTTATCCGACCTGACGGCCGAAGAGCGCATGAATCTCCGGCAGACGATGCGCGAGAACCTCGTACACGACAAGTATATTCAGGACATACTCACCGGCTTTGAGTATAGCGACGAAGAGATCTCGTTCTTTGCGAACCAGGGATCGATCGAACGCCGCTTTCGCGTCGCCCGGTTCGCGCTTGACGCTGTCCCCGACGAGGAGATAGCCGGCTTCGGTACGCAGAATGCGGAGCTTTTTCGGCATCTCGATCTCTCGTCGGTTGTTGTCGGTCCGGATCGAGAACAGGCGGAGCAGATTCTCGCCCTCTATCGCGACGGCGATGACACATTCGAAAACCTTGCCGAGGAGTTCTCCATTCACGAAGAAAGCGCTCGACAGCGCGGTGAGCGCGGCCGTATGTATCGGCACGAGATCGAACGGGAGATTCTCGAGCCTCAGGATGTAGATCGATTGTTTGAAACCGCTGAAGGCGAAGTTACGGACCTGATCGATACACAGACCGGCTATGCGTTCTTTCGTGTCGATGCTGCGGCAACCGATCCGGATTTCGAAGACGACGAAATACTCGCCGAGGTCCGAGCGTATATGGAGGAGTTCGAGCGCGGTACTCTTGAAGACCACATGTTCGGACAAGCCGAAGATTTCGCATTCACCGTTCGCGATGGCGCCGGTTTCGAGGAGACCGGCGAAGCATATCCGGCGCGCCTAACTGAAACGAGCTTCTTCCCGATCAACTTCGGAAACCAGCCGTATCTACCGGCTGTCGAGACAATCGATGGCGAAGGGTTGAGCGACGCGCAGTCACGAGAATCGTTCTTTCGCTCCGCGTTCTCGGTTTCCGACGGTGAAGTGACCGATCCTATCGTACTGCGCGACTACGTCGTAGTACTGGAGCTTATCGAAGAGCGTGAAAGCGATCCGACCGAGAGCGAGATGATCGCTCAGATCGTACCGCAGCTGTTTCAGCAGTATCAGGCGCAGGAGGTCGAGCGAAGCCTTCTCGATCCAGCTCATATCGAAGACAATTTCGCGGCGGTATTCAGCCGACACTTCCTCCAACCGCAACGCCAACAGACGGGAGAAACGGCGAGATAAGCTCGGAAGCAGAGCGGACATGAGCGATCCATCCAGACCGTCGCCGTTCAAACTCGTGCCTGCGGAGGACGGCGATTGTGTGGTCTGGGGAAAGCATTCGCTCTATCATCCACGCCGGCCGCGGAAGGCAGCTGACCGACGGGCGGCGAGCGTACCGGTCGAGGCCGGCACGTTATACGTCATCGTCTCTCCCCTTTTGGGTTACGGTATCGCCACGCTTCTCTCTCGCCTGCCCGCTTCGAGTGTCTGCGTCGCGGTGGAAGTGGAGCGCGAACTCTTCGATGTTCCGTTTCGAGTCGACTCTTCGACGCTTCCGGTTGTACGGGAGACAGATATCGTCCGCACCGCCGAACGAGTGCTGGAGTATGCACCGGATTTCGTTCGACGGGTCAGGGTCGTGGCACTCTCGGGAACATACAGCCGGCACAGGGAGCGATACGACGCAATCGTCGAGATTCTTCGTACGGAGATCGCGACGCGGTGGCGGAACAAGGCAACCCGGATCCATTTCGGTAGAAAGTGGGTGAGACACCTTTTCCGGAATATCTGCCTCGAGACTCCGTCGTTCTGGCCCGGCAACGATCCGTCGGGGCCTTCGGACGGGCAGCCGCTCGTCGTTTGCGGTGCCGGTGAGAGCCTGGAATACTCGTTAGACTGGATCGCCGCCAATCGAAACCACCTCTACCTGATGGCCGTCGATACCGCACTCGGCACGCTGGTAGAGTCCGGAATAGCGCCCGACGGCGTTGTTGCGCTCGAAGCACAACTGGTCAACGTCGGGGATTTCTTGCCGGGGCTGCCACCAACTGCGAACCTGTATTACGACCTGACCGTGCATCCGAGCGTGCCCCGTATCGCCGCTCCAGATCGCCGGCGACCGATTCTCAGCAATTTCTGGCCGCTATCGCTCATAGGTCGGGCAGCCGAACATGCACCGGTACAGGGGCCGGTGCGCCAGTTCGGGTCGGTCGGGAACACAGCGGTACATCTTGCGACGCTCATCGGGAACGGACCGATTGTCCTCGTCGGCATGGACTTCTCATACGTGGCGGGAAAACCGCACGCCCGCGGAGCGTTGAGCCATCGTCTGAGCCTTTCACGAAGTGCGCGTTTGGCCGGACCGCTCCTTTTCGGGCACAGCGCCGGGCGGTCGAAACAGCGGATGAAGCATAATGCCGGGCAGTTCCGGGTTACCGAGGGAACGATGCGCCGGCAGGCGGAGTTACTCCCGACCGCGCTTGCCGGCCGCACCGCCAGGAGCGCGCCGCGGAGTGGACCGACTATCGGCGTCGAGAGCGTTACACTCGAAGAGCTCTCGCATTTCCTGAAGAACGGGAGAGGCGTTTCACGCCCGAACGCACGCGATGAGCGCACGCACACCGGCAGAACCACGGACGGACGTGCGCTGTTGCGTGCAGAGATCGAGCGAATACACCGATTCGAGCGCGAAGGCGTGATGGATGGTATTGAGTACCTCTTCTACGATTTTCCCGATTATGACTCCGAGCAGCTCGTCGCCCGGCTGACTGGCGCTTCGCGCGGCACATCCGGTAGCGCTACCATGCCGGGCGGCAGACTTCTCGAACGCATTCGCATTCGGGCGGCAAGCTATCGACGCTACCTCGAGCGACTCCTTACTCTTCCTGCCCCTTGAGTGCGGAGAGGAACGCGCTCTGCGGCAGCTCGACATCACCGAC
>SLAN01000176.1 GCA_007126865.1 Spirochaetales bacterium
GACCTGATGGTCTTCGGCCACCAGCACGCGTGCGGGCCGGGTTTCCACGATCGCCTCGGCGCTCCGGGCGGTGGAGGAAGCGGCAGTATCGCTCTCGGTGGGAAGCTCATCGAGCTCCTCGACCGGAAGCGCGTCTTCCGCCGATTCCAGATCTTCGCCGTCTCCGAGCGCCGTATCGAGCGCTGCTGCGAGCTCCTCCCATTTGACCGGTTTGCTGACGTAGGCATTGAACCAGTTAAGAAGCTTCATCTTCGCCTCACCACCCATGATTCCGGTAGGAGTCATGAGCAGCAGGCGTGTGTCGTTGATTCGTTTATCCGCGTTAACCTCGCTTGCCACGTGCCATCCGTCGATTCCCGGCAGCATCATGTCGACGAGAGCCAGGACATACGGACGGCCGTCGTCGACCGCTTCCCGGAGCCGACCGAGTGCCCGCTCACCGGTTGCAACCGAATCTACGTGCAGGCCCCATGTCCCAAGATAACGCGTGAGCGTTTCCCGGCTTCCGGCATTATCGTCGACGAGGAGGATCGGTTTGTCGGTTTTTGCGGCAAGTGTCGGAATCCACGACTCACCCATGTATCCGTCGGCGAGCTTGACCGGTATGGTGAACCAGAACGACGAACCTCCTTTCTCGCCCGATTGAACGCCTATGCGGCCGTCCATCATTTCAACGAGGTTTCGACAAATCGAGAGTCCGAGTCCGGTCCCACCGAACCTGCGCGTCGTCGACGAGTCGACCTGGCTGAACGGTTTGAAGAGCCTTCCGAGCTTATCGCGCGGCACACCGACACCGGTGTCATTGACCCGAACAATGAGCGACGAGCCGCCGCCTGAAGCGGCACTACGAACCTGAATCGTAATACTGCCTTCGTTGGTGAATTTCACCGCGTTGTTGAACAGATTCACGACAACCTGACGAATACGTACCGGATCACCCTTGACGTACCGTGGAATTCGCGGATCGATATCCAGCACCACGTCGAGCGACTTTTTGTGTGCCTCGAGGCTCACCATATCGACCGCCTCTTCGATGGTCCGCGCGACATCGAAGTCGATAAGCTCGAGGGAGAGCTTTCCCGCCTCGATCTTGGAGAAGTCGAGTATGTCGTTAACAAGACCGAGCAACACATCGGCGGCGAACCTGATCTGCTCGCCATACTCACGCTGTTCCGGATCGAGTGAGGTCTCCATGAGCAGCTCCGCCATACCGGTGATCGTGTGGATCGGTGTACGAATCTCATGGCTCATGTTCGCGAGAAAGGCGGACTTCGTCCGCGTAGCCCGTTCGGCTATCTCCTTCTCGCGGCGAAGCTGATCCTCGTCACGCTTCTGTTCCGTGATATCCTCGGCAAGTGCGAAGAGAAAGGGGGAACCAGCCTCGGGGGTAACGTAGGAGACATTAATCCGGCACCATGGTGTCGTTCCGTCCGGACGCACGATTCGAACGTTCAGCTCCGCGCGCGGATAGCTTCGGCGTTGCAGCTCTTCACACTGTTCCCGCCACGCGTCCACATCTTCGCCATGGAGAAAGCGATAGAGCGCCTCGCCGCGCATCTGGCCGTCATCGCGCCCGAACAGCCGGTGGACTGCCGCATTCGCATACTGCACGTGCCCGCCGGTATCGAGCACGATCATGCCGAACGGCGAGTAATCGAAGATGTATTGCAGCTGCCTGGTCGAGCGCCGTTCGTTCATTAGAAATTGCTGCTCAGCACTTCGGCTGCTTTCCGAAGCACGTTCTCGGGCTTCAGCGGTTTAATGAGATAGCTCGTGACACCGAGCTTCATCGCCCGGATAACCGAATCGCGCTGACTGATTGCGCTGAGGATTATGACCGGTGGTCTCGTTTCCTTGTTTCGCAACTCATCGAGAACGGTGAAGCCGTCCTTCTTCGGCATCATCAGATCGAGAAAAACAAGGTCACTGGAAAGCGCGGACGAGTCATCGAGAAAATCGGCTCCATCGTCGTAGCTTACGACCTCCGCCCCGCTATCTTCAAACGCGGTGCGGACCAGCTCCTGAATAACGCTGTCGTCATCTACTACAACGATCTTCGGGGCGGCCTGCCTTCCTGCGCCGGCCACGAGCCCTTCAGTTCCGAAGCGCATATCGATCGCATCGTCCGTTTTACTCTTCTTCTTCGGGCTTCCGCTGGCGAGCACATCCTCCTGTGCACGCCCGGTACCTTTCTCGAGATAGCTCCCCGCCTTTCTGGCGAATAGTCCGTCCATCGCCTGCTCGATATTGTCCATGACCTCCAAAGCATTGAGATCCGGGTGTGATCGCAGAAAATTCTCGACCGTCTCGCTCCGTGTAAGAATCTTCACAAATTTCGGCTTCACGCCGGTTACGTCGAGCACGCTGCGAAAGAGCGTCTCGAGTTTCTCCGTGTCGTCGTCGTCGACATCGACACTTGCCATCATCAGCAGCACACGCGGAATTCGAACGTCGTACAGATCGAGCAACTCCTGAATTCGGTATCTCAGCAACGCGATCTTCTCACGGTTAAGTCCCTGAGCTATCTCAATGAAAAGCACATGATCGTTCACGTGCGCTTCGATCATACACGGAGTCGTATCGATCCGGACCGGCACATCGAGAAGTGTCCCGATGGTCTCGAGCAGCTGATCGATCTTGACCGGCTTATTGAAGAACTTCTTCACCTGAAACTTCGCGAGCTTGAGCACCGAATCCTTGTCGAGCGGCTTGCTCACGACGATAACAGGAGCGCCCTTAACGTTCGGATCCTCGTACTTACGCTGCAGAACGTCTTCCGCACTGGCGCGGGACAGCGAATAGTCCATGATAACCAGATCGGGAATATCGTTTCGCAGTTTCGCGATTCCGTCGAGGCCGTTTACCGCTACTACGACATCGAAGTCATGCTCTACAAGCTGTGTGCGATAGAAGTCCCTCAACAGCGACGATTCCTCTATGACAAGCACTTTTTTCATCGTGACGCTCCGGCAACATTACTCGCTTGAGTTTCTGCCATCTTATACCGTCGGCCCGCATCCCCTGCAAGCATATTTCATTGACGCCTGTTGATTCGCCGGACTACTATGAGCGCCCACAGCCATGAAGAGA
>SLAN01000227.1 GCA_007126865.1 Spirochaetales bacterium
GCTGATAGAGAAAACCGCTGCCGTCCGGCATCCACACCGGTTGGCAGAACTTGCTCCACGCAACGCGATCGGGACGGTCGGCTCCGGATGCGACCTCGCGCACGGAGAAGGTTATCCAGTCCGAGCCGCCGTCGCTCAGTCCGTAGGCGAGCAGCGACCCGTCGTCGCTGACGGAGAACGTGGCGAGCGAAACCGTTCCGTCGCCGGAAAACGCGTTCGGGTCGAGCAGGCAGCGTTCGTTCGCCCCGTCGGGGTCGGAAACATAGAGAGCATCCTGATTCTGATTGCCGTCGTTCTTGAGGCGGAACATGCGCGGGCCGCGCAGGAACGGCAACCCGCGTTTCGGACTGTGCCACAGCCGTTCGAGCCGCTCGCCCATCTCGCCTCGCTCGTCGAGCAGCTCGAGCTCCCCCTCGGTCAGCTCGTTCTGCCGCGCCACCCAGGCGCGGGTCGCATGACTGTCGGCATCTTCCAGCCACCGGTACGGGTCGCGAACGCGCGTACCGTGATACTCATCAACCTGCGCACTCCGTGCGCTCTCCGGATAGGTAATCGGTGTCATTTCGCCGGCCCATGGTAGCGAAATGTCATTCGCTGTTCCAGCGGTTGCGGCCGGCGCCGTGTCGGGGGCGCGTCGACGCGGACATTTGTAGCGGCTATGATAGGGCGCATATGAGCAGCCGCACCGAAGTCCTGTCCGCCGGCGAGCGCGAGCTCGGCTTCCGCAACTTCATGAAGCACATCTCGTGGAACGGGCTCGGAGTGTTCCTCCTGAATCACACCATCATCTCGCTGATGGCGATCCACTTCGGCGCCACCAATCTGGAGCTCGGCTATATCAACTCCGCCTTTCACGTTGCCGGACTGGCGTCGCTCTTCGTCCCCCGGATCTTCGAGGGCGTTCGTATTAACAAGCTGTTCGGGTACGGATGGATGGTGCGGGGCTTTGTCGCCGTCTTCTACGGGTTCGTGCTTTTCACCGGCGGAACGGTCTCCCGCGTGATTATTCTCGTGGTGTTCACCGTGTTCTGTCTCAGCCGGGCGGTCGGGGTGTCGGTGGTACATGCGGTCCAGCGCGATGTTATGCGCAGCCGCGATACGAGCGGCTCGCTCGTCCGCCTGAATATCCGCCTCGGCTGGTCCCAGCTCGCCAGCCAGTTGCTCAGCGTCGGCCTTCTCTCCTTTGCCGTGCTCGAAGGTATCTTCGGACTCGTGCTCATAACGTATATCGGCGCGGCGATGAATACGGTGGCCGCATGGTATCTGCTGAAGATACCCGCTCGATCGGTGGTCGAATACACGCCGGACCGCAACGTACTGCAGACCTTTCTGTGGAGTATGAGACGTCGCGAGCATGCGATCCCTCTGATCGTGCATTGGCTCGGGGTCGGCCTAATTGTCCTGTTCGGATTTCAAGTGGTCTTCCTGCGCCGGGTGCTCGACGTACCGAACAACCTTGCGGTGCTCTTCGTGATGTTCGAGGCAATCGCCGCGATCATCGCAAACAGCGCCTTGAAACCGTTCGCCGACACTGTCGGCGACAAGCCGTTGCTCGTGCTCACGAATCTCGGACTCGCTGCCGTCGCGCTTGTGTGGGTCTTCATCCCCGACACCCTGCCCCTGCCGGTCTACTTCGGCCTCGGCTTCGTCGCCTTCTTTTTTATGCGAACGCTGCTGACGCTCAAGGGGGCGGTGATGATCAAGTCGATACCCGAACGGAACCGGGTTCCCTACACGTCGGCAGCGAATGTGGTGCTCGGACTGGTGGCGCTCGCCATAGGTCTTGTCGGCGGTGCGCTCGGCGACCTCGCCGAGCTTATGTCCGGCTTCGTCGTTCACGAGTACAGCTTCACCTTTCTCTTCACCGCGGCCGTCGCAACTGCCGTGATGATCCTGAGCGCGAAACTCCCGGACGATCGAAGTATCTCGTTGCGGGAGACCGCCGACATCATGCTGTCGATGCGCAACCTTCGCGCCTTTCTCGACGCGCACCAGCTCGAGTTCACTGCAGATCCGGCACGCCGCGAGACGCTGCTGCTGTCGCTCGAGCGGAGCGCAACCCCGGTGGCGACATCCAGACTCCGGCAGCGACTGAAAGGACCGTCGGAATCGGAAAAGGAGCGCGTGCTTCGAACGCTGTTCCGCAGCCCCCGCCCGGAGCTGCTCGACGACATTATCGATGAAGCGCGCGACTGCGAAAGCTATACCCGCCGCGAGGCGATTTTCTGTCTCGGCGCGTACCATTATCCGGAAGCCGAGCAGGTATTGCGCGATATCGTCGCCGACGGTCGGGAACCGGCCACGGGTACGCGAGGCTGCCGTGATACCGGCATCGAAGAGGTGGCGATCGCAATGAAGAGTCTCGCGCGAATCGGTTGTACCGACGTGCTGGACGATATTCGCCGCATTCTCGCGAGCGGAGTCCTGAGTGCTCGCGCGGAGCTCGACCTTTCGGTGGCCGAAGCGATTATCGATCCGACAGGCACGCAGCTCGAAGAGCTTTTCCAGCGAGCGGTCGCGCGTGGCAGCGAGCGTTTCGCGAAAACGAAACTGACCATTGCGCTCGATCGGATCGGGCTCGAGCCGAGGATCGCAATGTATCTTCGAGCCGAGGCAGCAACGACCGGGCGTGGATTCGAGGACTTGGTGGAAGATGCCGCGGAGTTCGAGATCGTGCAGGCGCAAAAAGGGCAGCTGCTGCGCTGGACTCGCGTGGGAAACTTCGACGCGATGTGGACATGGATCGTCGACGCGTTTTCGGGCGAGTACAAGGTCGACTGGGCCGCAGCCCTTGCACGATCGGTGGTATCAGCCGAACCGCAGCCGGAGTTGAAGCGGTTCACCTGCCTTGCAGCGCTCTACGTTCTGCACCGCTGCCTGGAGAGCGAGCAGACCGACGCGCCGGCGAGATCGTGACCCGGCTGTCTGCCCGGCACAATCGCTCTGCGTAATGCGCCCGGCTCCGGCTGGTAGTCTTCGATGCTCGCTCCGGTATACGCTGGAGCAGGTTATGAGCGACAGCGACCAGCGCGATGAATCGAGCAAAGAAGTGCTCGCCTCGCTCGACA
>SLAN01000244.1 GCA_007126865.1 Spirochaetales bacterium
CACCCCCTCTCACTACAACCAGATAGATGAAACTGGACGTAATTACTATCTAAAACCTTTACGGGCGATGGGTGGACAAGGTGAGTCCCGTGAGGCGCGACCAAACCTCTACTATCCACTTATCGCGCCTGACGGAACTGAAGTACATCCCAAACGTCAGGATGGGTCTGACGGAGCCTGGCGGTGGAGTAAAGAAAAAACTGAGCAGGAAGCTAACCGCATTGAGTGGCGCGAAGGCAGAAATGGATGGACGCCATACTTCAGAATATACGCAGACACTTCTTCGGGTCGCCCACCTGAAACTATTTGGTATCATCGTGACGTTGGAAGCTCTCGAACAGCGAAGGCACAAATCAAAAAAATATTTTCAGAGGTGGCGTTTGAAACACCTAAGCCACTTGGGCTCCTTGCACGCGTTATTGAGATTGCAACAGAAGCAAACTCGATTGTCCTAGACTCTTTTGCGGGGTCTGCCACGACAGGCCACGCAGTGCTTGAATCCAATAAACGGGATGGAGGCACACGACAATTTATACTTGTGGAAATGGAAGAATATGCAGACCGATTGACAGCAGAAAGAATCCGGCGAGCCCGACGAGAAACGGCGGGAAGGAGCCGAGACTCACCAGTACGTCCATGTTCGGGCGGCCGGCGAGAAGCGACTTGATCGCACCGCGGTGAACGTGCCGCCCGACGCCGAATACGACCGGGGCGCCGAGAACGGCGGTTATGGCGAGATAGCCGGGAATCGGCACGACGAACATGTGCACTACCATCAGCGCCATGACAATCGCGGCAAGGGTCGCGGAAACTGCAAGGCGCTTCCACGCCGTCCGTACCGCCCGCTCTTCCTCGGTTTCCCCGCCTTCGGCGGCCGCATCGTCGGAGACCAGCAGCTCGTAGCCGATCTGCTTCACGCGCCCGGCCATATCCTCTTCGCTTACCCGCTGCGAATCGTAATACACCGAAACCTTTTCGGTGGCGAAGTTGACCTGCGCCTTCTCGACCCCGTCGAGCGAGCCGAGCATGCTTTCGACACTCGCGGCGCAGCTCGCGCAGCTCATTCCGCGTACCGGATAGAGACGGTGCGAGGTGGCGTTCTTCGTTCCCTCCGTCGCCGAGTCGGCTGCCGCCGCGTCGGCTCTCCGTTCATTCGTCACACTGCTCATACGTTGTAGCTCCTTCGCACCGCTCAGCCGTTCTTCCGGATCCCGCCGAGCACGGTCATGACCTCGTCGATCTTCGCATCGCGCTCGCGCTCATCGCCGCTTGCCATCGCCTCGCGTACGCACGTGTGGAGATGGTTCTCCATCACCTGATCCTCGACCTTGCGCATAGCGGCCATAACGCTGCGCGTCTGGGCCAGAATGTCCATGCAGTAGCGGTCTTCCTCGATCATCCGGATTACCCCGCGGACCTGTCCCTCGATGCGCTTCAGCCGGTCGACACTCTTTGCTTTCATCGTCTCGTCCATCATAGTACGATACCCCCGTACCCTATACTGCAGAGTATAGCGGCAGCGTAACGGCGACGTCAAGCCGCAGAAGATTGTGGATGCCGATTTTGATAAGAACCCAGTAATTGATAAGAACCTGATAAAAAGAAGGGCCCGTCGCGCGTCGCTGGCTCACGGACGGGCCCGAAGATCCCCAAGGACGGAGTTCCTGCACACGATCCCGCATGCGGAAAAGCTTATGGTGAAAAACGGAGATCGGATGAATAGTATATCACATCCGACACGAAAAGAACGCTGTTCGAGGGGGAATTTTCGAAGAAAATCCGTGCCCTCCCGCGATCTCGACCGTTGTCACGCTCGCATGATAGCGTACGATTACACGTTGAGTAGATACCATATCTGAACAGGAGTCGAACGAATGAGTTTTCCCCTTGATGTCAGTGCATACAAACCGCTGAAGCTCGATCTGGGTGCCGAGAAACCGACCAAAGAGGCCCGGGCCCAGCTGGAGACCAACATTGCATTGTACCGCGACACGATTATCTTTTTCACCGCGGTCGCCGCTGCGAAGGGTCTGAGCGGCCACACCGGCGGCCCCTACAGCATTGTGCCGGAAACCCTGATCGCCGAGGGCTTCATGCGCGGCGACAACCGCGTGTACCCGGTATGCTTCGACGAAGCCGGCCACCGAGTCGCGATTCAGTACGCGCTCGCGGCGTTTAACGGCGAGATGGACTTCGAGAAGCTGCTGCACTACCGCGAGGCCGACCACGGACTGTACGGTCACCCGGAGCTCGACCCGAAACTCGGAATCAAGTTCAGCTCCGGGCGCCTCGGACATATGTGGCCGTTCGCCAACGGCGTCGCCCGGGCGCATCCGGATATGAGAGTCGTTCTGCTTGCGAGCGACGGCAGCCAGATGGAAGGTAACGACGCCGAGGCCGCCCGCCTTGCGGTCGCGAACAACCTGAACGTGAAGGTACTCGTCGATAACAACAACGTAACGATCGCCGGTCATCCGAGCGAGTACCTGAAAGGCTACGACATCGAACGCACGCTCGCCGGTCACGGCCTCACCGTCGACAGCGGCGACCCGGAAGACATCGACACCCTCTACAGCCGCATACGCGCCGCTCTCAACGCCGACGGCCCGTACGCGCTCATCAACAACCGGAAGATGGCACCCGGTGTGCCGGGGATCGAGGGCTCCAACAAAGGTCACGAGGTCATACCGGTCGACAGCGCGATCGAATACCTTACCGCGCGCGGACACAACTCGGCGGTGGAGTACCTGAAAGGCGTCAGCAAACTCTCCGGACCGAGCAGCTTCCGCGGCTGTTCCTCCGACAAGGGCAGCAACCGGAAAGAGTTCGGCGCCGTGCTCGCGGACATTATCGAGGAGATGCCGGAGAAGGAACGCGCTTCGAAGATCATGGTCATCGACAGCGATCTCGAAGGCTCCACCGGTCTCAACACCGTCGGCAAGCGCGTGCCGGAGGTCTACGTGAAGGGCGGCGTCATGGAGCGCGGCAACTTCTCCGCGGCCGCCGGTTTCGGCTTCGAAGAGGGCCGGCAGGGCGTCTTCTCTACGTTCAGCGCGTTTCTGGAGA
>SLAN01000235.1 GCA_007126865.1 Spirochaetales bacterium
GAAAGAGCGCGACACCGCCGACCGACACCATCCAACGGCGGGCGTTCAGCCGACTCCCCAGCGGGCTCAGTGCCGACTCTCGGCGCAATGGGGGCCCGAATATTACCAGATGAAAGAGCAGGCCCCCGATTACCGCGGCAATGCCGAAGAGGGTGATCCAGCGACCTATCGCTTGTACCGGCGAGGCGGCCGCCGCGTCTTCGGCGCCGGGCGCTACCGCACCGGCCTCGAGCGGTTCGCCGACGGCGAAGAGAAAGAAGCCCTGCAACGGATGTCCGTCGACCGTCGATACGTTCTGCCACAGAACCGTATACGTGCCGTGAGGCAGGTCTTCCTCGAGCTCCACAAACATCTCTCTTTGGTCGTCCGGATTGACCGTGCTCTCACCGGCAGGAACCGGCTGCCCGTCCGCGTCGAGAATTCGGAGCTCGCTGCCGCGCGGTTCGACTTCCTCGCTGAATCGTACGACCACGCGGTCGGGCGAAGTGTCGACCGACGAATCGGGCGCCGGATTCGCGGCGGTCTTGTACGCATGTCCGTGCAATGAGAGCGGCACAACGATCGAAGCGATCGCGGCGATTACGGCTACTCGCAGTACAACAACAGGTAGTCTCATAGCTCTGGTCTCCTCAAGAATCTGTCGCTGGAGCAACGCGCGGCCGGGCAGCGATGGCGTACCCGCCGCGCATCGAATCCAATCGCTATCGCTTTCGGAACCCGAAGAATGCCGTGCCGATCGCGCTGACAATCGCGAGGACGAGCGCGACGATCGCGATTGTGTTTGCACCGGCGATTCGATCGCTCGCCTCGCCGGCGGACGCTTCGGCGGCCTGGCTCGAGCTCAGGGCACTGCGGGCAACCTCCTCGAGCTCGCGGATTTCCGGTTGGCGCTCGGGGAAGTGTATGTCCGCCGAAGAGACGATATCGTCGAATCCTCCGCCGAGCGATTCGGAGACAAAGGTCTCATCGAGCTCCACATCTCCAACTGTGCCGAAAAACCGGAACTCGTATGCTCCCGAACGTGTCGGCAGCACATCGGCGGTGTAATGGCCTGGCTGACCCCAAACCGCACGCAGGGAGAAAACCTCCGAGGTCCCGGACGGCTCGTGGGTGATCTCGACCTCGAGACTATCTTCGAGGCCCTCGACCCCGGCATCATCACCGTTGTCGTTGTGACCGTGACCGTTATGGTCGCTTGCGCGAGTCACCCGGAAATCGACGCCGTTTCTCATTCCCTCGTATGCCGGCTCCTCCATCCATCCGACGAGCAGGTCGTAATCACCGACCTGGCGGCTTTCGTGCGCGAAGGCTATCGGGAGGGTCAGAAGGCCGATCCATACGGCTGCAGCAAATCGAGCGAGAGATCGGAAAGAGAACACGTTCATCGTCAGAACCTCCTAAAGGGTAAGTGTCTCCTCAAATGCGAGCGCAGACTCATGCCGGTGTGAGTACGGGTAGTGAGACGAGATCTGTGTCGACATGGTTTACCACCGGAGAGCCATACTTCGCACCGAGAGTATATCCATGCCGATATTCTATTAGCGATTCCGCGATCTGTCATCCGAACGGTCACGGCGGCGGACGGTTCACACTCTCCAATGCGGGCGCCGGTAGCACTGCCCCGGGGGTACGGCGGCTATTTCTCTATGGATGCAGTTTTTCCCTTGCAATGTGAATGTGACGAGGATACCATACTGGCAGGGAAGCTGACATTGAAGAGGTGTACATCGAAGCTGTAGCAACACGAGCCAGGGAAAACTCAGAAGGCGGACCGTTTCACCACATGGTTAACGTTCCAGCGAGGAGGAGTAAGTATGAGATCGAGACGATTGTGTCTCCGGATTGGCATCGTAGCGTTTCTAATGGCCGGCGGGTCGGGTGTGCTTTTCTCGGCCCCGACGCCGGAGATCGTGCCGGAGCGCGACATTCTGGCTACCGACGTTCCGGCGCAAACCGGAGTCGAGATTGTGGATCTGCAGGACGGCGATGAGTATCCGATCAGCGCCGACCCGGTAAACCACGATATCGGCGGCACGGTGGTCGAGGGCGCGTTCGGTTACAACGGCTCTATTCCGGGCCCCGTCCTCAGGGTTCCGGTCGGAGCGGAGATCACCGTCCCGTTCACGAACAACCTCAACGAACCCACCACCATACACTGGCACGGCCTGCGCCACGATATCAGGCATGACGGGGTGCCGGGCATTTCGCAGGATCCGGTGGAGCCGGGAGAGACGTTCGAGTACAAGGTTTCCTTCCCCGACGAAGGGATATTCTGGTACCACCCGCATATCCGCGAGGATCGCCAGCAGGACCTCGGCCTGTACGGTCTCATGATCGCCTACGATCCCGAAGAAGGGCACTACACCGGCGGAGGCGACTACTACGACCGCGAGGAAGTCATCGTCATCAACGACATTCTCTTCGAAGAGGATATGATTGAGGGGACCGGAGGACGGCGTGTCTTCCCGTACGGCCGGGATCACACCAACATGGCGATGATGGGGCGCTTCGGAACCACCATGATCGTAAACGGCGAGAAGCAGCCCGAATTCGAAGCCGAAGCCGGGGAAATCGTCCGGTACCATATCGCGAATGTCGCGAGCGCCCGGCCATACCGCGTCGCCTTCGAAGGCGCGCGTACCCGCATGGTCGCGAGTGACCTGAGCACCTACGAGGAGGCGGTGGAGGTCGACCATGTGACCGTCGGTCCCGCCGAGCGCTTCAGCGTGGATGTGTTCTACGAGGAATCCGGCACCGTGCGAATGCTGCAGGATGCTCCGATCGGCCGCCGCCGCCTCGCGTCGGTCAATGTTTCACCGGGGGACGTCGACCCCGACCGCTGGGAGGATACCTGGCCCGAGCGACGGGAGCTCGTCGATCGCGATGAGCTTGCCGAGTTCCGCGGGCAGGAACCGGACTACTCCATCGACCTCGATATCTGGATGGATTGGGATATCCACGGCACCCACATGCGGATGATGGGCGGTCCTCTGTACCAGATTGCACTGATCGAAGGGCTCGAATGGCATGACGATCACGTCGCGCATAACGCGATGAGCACGAC
>SLAN01000185.1 GCA_007126865.1 Spirochaetales bacterium
ATGTTCATGAGCATGGTGAGCGGAATACCTCCCGCCTCCCACTTCGCCGGGCCTTTCGCGAGGTTGCTTACCGAGGCGATATAGCCGGTGAGGCCGTTCGCGACGAGAACGAACGCGGTGTATCCGAGCCCGTAGCAGTAGTCGGCGTCGAAGTTCGACGGAAATGCGCAGCGCCCTTCATACCCGAAGAAGTGTGAGAGCGCACTGAACTTCCCGTTGTACGAGCCCGACCGCTTCATCTCGTTGAGCTGCGCCTCGACCATCTCGATCAGAAGCTTCTCCGTCTCGATTCGCGAGACCTGCACGTTGCCGTGCGGATCGCGGTCCATGAGCAGCTGCGACTGGATCGACGACGGCAGCGACCGGAAAACCTCACGCGCCTCCGAAGAAAGCCGTTCACCGAAATCGGAATCGGTGTCGGTCTGCTCGGCCGCGGCGAGCACGTCATTGAGCTCGGAGATCAGGCCGTTCATCTCGGGAACGAATTCGATAAGCCCTTCGGGAACGATGACGATGCCGAAGTTCTCTCCGTTCTCCGCACGCTCGGCTACCGAACCGGCGATCTCCTCGACAATGTCGGCGAGACTGCGTTCCTTCTCGGCGACTTCCTCGCTTACGATACAGATATTCGGATGCGTTTTGAGGGCGCATTCGAGTGCGATGTGCGATGCGCTGCGCCCCATAACGCGAACGAAGTGCCAGTACTTCTTCGCGCTGTTCGCATCGCGGCCGATGTTGCCTATCAGCTCGGAATAGGTTTTCGTCGCGGTGTCGAAACCGAAGCTCGCCTCGATTTGCTCGTTGCGAAGATCGCCGTCGATCGTTTTGGGCACTCCGATGACACTCGTCTCGACATCGTTTGCTTTGAAGTACTCGGCGAGAAGCGCCGCGTTGGTGTTCGAGTCGTCGCCACCGACAATGACGAGCCCGTCGAGGCCGAGCTCCTTCGCCACTTCCGCGGATCGCGCGAACTGCTCGTCGCTTTCGATCTTCGTTCGACCCGACCCGATCATGTCGAACCCGCCCGTATTGCGGTATGAGTCGATGATCTCGTCGGTGAGCTCGATCGCGTTGTTCTCCAGCAGACCGCTCGGGCCACCGAGAAAGCCGAGCAAACGCGAGCACTCGTTCGCCGCTTTCAGCGCATCGAATATTCCGCAGATCACATTGTGTCCGCCCGGTGCCTGCCCGCCGGAGAGTATCACCCCGAGGGTGCGCTGCTTCCCGGCCGCCGGATTGTCACCGGAGGCGAAGCCGGCGATCGGCTGCCCGTAGGTACGCGGAAACATGCCCCGCACCTGCTCGGCGTCGCCGGCGGCCTCGGTGGCCTTCCCGAACGTGCACGCGATCGAGGGGATCGGCTGTTGCAGCGATGCGGGAAGCTTTGGTTCGTACTTGTAACGTTGTTCCTGCAGTATCGAGGTATCCATGCTCCCAGTGTACCGATCACGGCGTCAGGAATCGAGGGCCTTCGGGCCGGAGGCGCAGACGTGTTACCGCTCCCGCGCCGAAAACCGTCTCACAAACTTCGACGAACTCCTTCCAGAGACCGAGCGGAATGTACACTTGTACCGTTCCGGCGAACCCCCCGCCGTGAACGCGTGCCGCCCCGGAGACACCGTGTGTCTCGAAAAACGACCTGGCGAGCTCGACGCCGAGCGTAATACCTTGCTCGGCCGGCAGCTTCGTTGAGTAGTAGTTCTGAAGCAGGATCGCGCTCGAATCGCCGCTCTCATTGGCGAGTTCGAGAAATCGCTCCGCCTCTCCCGCCTCGAGGGCATCGATCATAGCAGCGACGCGCGCATTCTCCTCGAAGAAGTGCAGCGCGCGCAGAACCGCCCTGTCTCCGCACCGTTCCCGGATCTCCGGCACCCGGCGGAGAAGCACATCCTTCGAACAGTAGCCGAGGTGTGTTCCGCCGAGCTCGGCGGCGACCGACTTCATTTCCGCCGGGACGGATGCGTAGTCATCGGTAAGATCCGCGTGGCTGCCGCCGGTGTCGATCACGGCCGGCGCGTAGCCCGCCGTAGAGAAATCGAAGTCCGCCGGAGTAATGGACGGCGGGTCGGAAGAGAAGTCGATTGAGATGATGCCGCCGTGCGCGCATGCAAGCTGGTCCATGAGGCCGCACGGCTTGCCGAAGTACCGGTTTTCGGCCGACTTGCCGGCGGTGGCGATGAAAAGTACATCGGCTGCACTCAGCCTCGAGCTTCGGTCTTGCTCCGGTGTGCCGAGTCCGGTCAGTACGGTCCCGAGAAAAACCTCGAACGATGCCGAGCTCGAAAGCCCGCTGCCCGGAGCAACCTCGCTGGAGACGGTAGCGTCGAACCCGGTAACCGGCCGAGAAGCATCGGAAAACGCAGCTGCGACCCCGCGTACGAGCGCCTGTGGCAGTCCGCGCTCGTCATCGTGTGGCTCGAGGTCGGACACATCAACCTCGATAAATCCATCGTACCCCTCGCTGTCGATACGGATGAGTGTGTCGCTCCGGGCGGTGATCACCCCGAGCGTATCGAGCCCGACCGCCGAGCAGAGTACCCGCCCGTGATTGTGGTCGGTGTGATTTCCCGCCATCTCCGTACGCCCCGGAGCGGAAACGATGTAGGCCGCCGTATCGGCGCCGCAGCGCGCGGTATGCCGCTCACAGAGCGATGCGATACGCGGGGGATAGTCGGAGTCGGCCTTCGGAAGGCCGGCCACTGCATCGGGCGTTTCAAGAAGCTCGCGTGTGGTTCTTCCCATAATGTATAAGCCTTGCCATGAGAGGCGTGCTTCGTCAAACTACAATACCGGTATCGCTATGGCAATTCTGCGACTCGAAAACCCCCGGAAGGCGTACTCGTGGGGAAGTACGCACTCTCTGCAGGAACTGCTCGGTGAGACGCCCGACGGGACGCCTCTCGCAGAGGTCTGGATGGGCGCTCACCCGAGCTCCTCGAGCCGGACCGAGGACGGACACGCGCTGGCCGAGCTTTCGGAGGCCGGACGTATCGGGTATCTGCTCAAGCTCCTCTCGGCGGACCGCGGCTTGAGTATCCAGGCGCATCCGTCGATCGAACAGGCGGTCGCAGGCTATGAGGATGAGGAGCGCCGCGGTGTGCCGCTCGATGCACCGAACCGGGTATACCGGGACCGGAACCACAAGCCGGAGCTCATCGTGGCGCTCGAACCGTTCTGGGCGATGAGCGGGTTCCGGACGCTCTCGCAGTCGTGCGACGCTCTGGGCTCGCTGCACCTTCTCCACGACACGAAGGTCGACTCCCTGTCAGAACTGCTTTCGGCTGTCCTCGCGCTCCCGCGCGAGCGGGTA
Organism: Spirochaetales bacterium; assembly: GCA_007126865.1. Classification (GTDB taxonomy): domain Bacteria; phylum Spirochaetota; class Spirochaetia; order DSM-27196; family SKKC01; genus SLAN01. The sequence goes on from SLAN01000185.1 coordinate 3,311, forward strand.
GCCGAAGTCGCCGGGAGCGAACCGATCGCCGCGGCGCCGGTACCTTCGAAGCGCCCCGAGGGGCCGATCGACGATACGCTGCGGCTGGCGTGGGTCGGCGAGCTCTACCGTCAGTTCGGACCCGACCCGGGTGTGTTTGCGCCGCTTTTTCTTAATCTCATCTATCTCGAGCCCGGCGAAGGGCTGTATCAACCGTCGGGAGTGCTGCACGCCTATCTTCGCGGCACCGGTGTCGAGGTCATGGCAAACAGCGACAATGTGCTCCGTGCCGGTCTGACCGACAAGCATGTGGAGCCTGATGCGCTGCAGCGAGTCGTGGCGTTCACCGATGAGCCGCCGGCTCTGGTAACGCCCCGGGTGGTGAAGCCGAGCGATCCCGGCGCGCGAGCGGAACCGCGCGATCCCGGCGCGCAGCTGGAGCCGAGCGACTCGGGCCCGCAGCTGGAATCGCTGTGCCCGGCTCGAGCCCCGTCCTGCTTGCAGGTCTACGACACTCCGGCTGCCGAGTTCCGCCTTTACCACCTCGATCTGAGCGGCGAGGAGTGTGAGGTGCTTTCGCCCGGACTTCCGCTGATCGCCCTCTGCATCTCCGGCGATGTCGTGGTCGATGAAGTCGAGCTCGGCGGGATGCCCTACACCGGCGCGATTGATGACCGGCGCCGCTCCCCGACCGGGGCGGGGATACGAAGCGGGGGTACCGGGGCGGTGCACGCTCCCCCGGCGACGGGAAGTCTCACCGTTTCCCGCGGGGCGAGCGCACTGATAACCTCGGATGTGCGTTCGTTTCGCGTACGGGGAGGCGGGCGGCTCTTCGTCGCCGCGCCGGGTCGAAGCTCACTATGAATATCTGGGTTGATGCCGACAGCTGTCCGCGCCGGGTTCGGGAGATCATAATTCGTGCGGCCCGACGAACCGGCACGCGCGCGGTGTTCGTTGCGAATCGAAACATTCCGACCGGGCGGATGAAGGGATTCCGGATGCGAGTGGTGACCGATGCGGATCGGGAGATCCTCGATCGTGTCGAAGAGGCCGATCTGGTCGTCACACGCGATATCCCGCTCGCCGCACAGCTCGTCGGGCGCGGTATTACGGTTCTCAACGACCGCGGCACCGTTTACACGAGCGAGAATGTCGGTGAACGCCTGAGCTGGCGCGATTTCATGGCCGGACTGCGCGAGCGTGGCACCTACGTCCCGGAGCACGATCGACTCAGCGACACCGACATTCGGGAGTTTGCAAACGCACTCGACCGCGAGCTTCGGCGGCGGTTACCGCACGGAGAGAATGCGAACGGCCGGAGGTAACCGGCCGGGAACGACGGAGTGAAATGTGAGTGACAACGAAACAGGCGACATCCGAAACGGCACCGGTAGCGCCGGCGGCACTGGAGAGAGCTCGGGAGATGGCGAGCGGCAGCGACTCGAGCGGCTGCTCGACAGTCGCTCGCTCGCGAAGGTGCTCGGCGACGAGCTCATCGGGTCGATCGACCCGGCCACTCCCATCGCCGATGTCATCGTGCGCCTTGCGGCGGTCGATGATGAGATCGACCCGGCGAGCGAGGACTGGGGACTGGACACCTTGTGGCGCGCGGCGCGGGCCCACTCGATCCCGATTACCGCGGCGGTCGCCCACGTGCTCGACGATTCGGTTCGCGGCGAGGCGCTGCGGCGGCTGCTCGACCGCTGGTCGCAGGTACCGAAATCCGACCGCGAGCTTGCCGGCACGCTGCGCGACGCTCTCGCCGACCCGGATACACCGGCGATATTTCTCGGAGCACTGCATCCTGCGCTTGTCCGGGCCGCGCGGGGAGCGGCGGTCGAGCGCTCGTCACAGAGCGTCGCCGGACCCCAACGCGTCGCCGGAGACGTGCGCGAGGAGGACGCCGAAGCGAAGCTTCCGCGAACCGCCGCTACTCCCGCGGAGTGCGAGGCGCTCGTGCGCGGGCTCGAGAGCGTCGATACCGGCGAAGCGTATCAGGCGATCGCCCGCCTCGCCGACGGCGGCGCCGACGCCGTCGCATGGCTCGTTTACGAGAGCGAGCGCGACTTCACTCTGAGCGAGGCGATGTTGCACCGGCTTCGCGCGCTGCTGCGTCTCGACCCGGCGCGGGGCGTACGACTGGCCGGCGGCCTGTTCCGGAGCGACGATGGTGTCTCCGAGCTCGATTCCGAGGAAATCGAACGGTACATCGAGCTCCTCGATCTACTGCTCGACAGCGGTCTGCCGGAAGTCTATCCGCTTCTCGTGTTCGTATTCGAGCCGGCCGGCAAGCTTCGGCTACCGAGAGAGGCCGCAGGTCGTCTCCGCGAGCGCATCCGCGCCCACGACGCCTTTCGGGTAGTGCGTCGCCTGTTGCGAAAGCTGCAGCACGGTGAGCCGGTGCTCGTTCCGTCCGGCGTCGACTTCGAACGGTTCGTCGGCGCGGAGCTGCAACGCCTCGGGTATCGCAGCGGCTCTCCCGACCCGCAAGTGATAGCCGATATCCGCACCCGGTGGATCCACGCGATGCATGAGGATCTGCTCTACCTCAGCCCGGCCGACGTTCCGGAGATCTCCTTCGATGAAGCGCTCGGCGAGCGCAGCGAGGGAGAATCGGTCTCATCGCACGTGGAATCGCAGTCGCAGGAGGATCCCGACTGGATTCTGAAAGCGGCCGCCGAAGGAGGCCGACCGCGGATCGTTTCGGCGTACAACGCCCAGGAAGCGGCGTATCGGGAGGCGGGGCTCGAGCGCCTGCACCGGCGCCAGCTGCAGTTCACCGTTCGCGATCTGGTCGTTCGCGGAGCACGGTTGCTCAGCGAGGGAGATGGTGAGCGTGCTGAGCTCTATGCACGCGCGGCCGCCGAGCTCGACTCGAGCGACCCGTTCGCAGCAGCGCTGGCGGCCGCCGCCGGGAACCGCGACTGAGCGGAGATGGCCGCCGCCGACCGCGACTGAGTCGAGATGGCCGCCGCGGAGCGCGACTGAGCGGAGATGGCCGCCGCGGACCGCGACTGAGTCCAGATGGCCGCCGGCCGCCGAGCGCCCCGGCGCGCGGCAACGCCGCACCATCTCCCATCAACCTCTCTCTAAAACTTCACGTTCCCCGGCGTGCGCGGGAAGGCGATCACATCGCGGATATTCTGCATTCCACTCGCGTACATAATGAAGCGCTCGAGTCCGAGCCCGAAGCCGGAGTGCGGTACGCTTCCGAACCGGCGCAGGTCGAGGTACCAGCGGTAGCTTTCGACGTCCATGCCGAGCTCGCGCATTCGGCCCTCGAGGCGCTCGCGATCGTCCTCGCGCTCGCTGCCTCCGATGACCTCGCCGAGACCGGGGACGAGCACGTCCATCGCGCGAACCGTACGCTCGTCGTCGTTCTGCTTCATGTAGAACGCCTTGATCTCCTTCGGATAGTCGGTGACCACGACCGGCCGCCCGATCGCTTCCTCGGTAAGGTAGCGTTCATGCTCGCTCTGCAGATCGCTGCCGAACTCCGGGGTGTACTCGAACGGGCGCCCGGCACTCTGCAGGAGCTCGATCGCCCGCGCATAGGTAATCCGCTCGAACGGCTTCTCGACGACCTCACGCAGTGTCTCGATGAGCCCCTTCTGAATTCGGAGATCGAAGAACTCCATATCTTCGAGCTGGCTCTCGAGCACGCGCCCGATAACCTGCTTCAGGAACTCCTCGGCGAGGTCGGCGTTACACTCGAGGTCGCAGAAGGCGACCTCCGGCTCCACCATCCAGAACTCCGCCAGATGCCGCGTGGTGTTGCTGTTCTCCGCGCGGAAGGTCGGCCCGAAGGTATACGCCCGCTCGAGCGAACAGGCGAACGCCTCCACGTTGAGCTGCCCGGTTACCGCGAGGTACGCCGGACGTTCGAAAAAGTCCTCGCCGTAGTCCACCGTTCCGTCCTCGTGACGCGGCGGATTCGCCGGATCGAGCGTGGTAACGCGAAAGAGATTGCCGGCGCCCTCGGCGTCGATCCCGGTGATAATCGGGGTGTGGATCCAGCAGAAGTCGCGTTCCTGGAAGAAGGAGTGAATTTGGGATGAAATGGCGTTGCGCAGGCGAGTGACGGCGCCGAAGGTATTCGTCCGGGGGCGCAGGTGTGCGATATCGCGCAGGAACTCGAAGCTGTGCCGCTTCTTCTGCAGCGGATAGCTGTCGGCCGGAGCGGGCCCGACGACTCGTATCGATTTCGCCAGCAGCTCGACTTCCTGTTTGCCGCCCGGCGATTCCTGAAGCACGCCGCGAGCGCGCACGCTCGCCCCGGTCTGCAGAAGGCTGTCGGCGTCCTCCGACCCGCCGGCGCTCCGGATCTCGGTATTCTCATCGAGCACGACCTGCAGACTCGAAAGGCGCGAGCCGTCGTTGATCTCGACGAAGCTCACGTTCTTGGTCGCCCTCCGCGTGCGAACCCATCCCTTGATTTCGATCTCCTCGCCGACGGAGGCTTCGCCGGCGACATTCCGAATACGCAGCTCTTTCATGGTAGGTCTGGAGATATAGCACGCCGTTGCGCAGGCGGTCAAAGGCGGGAAGGCCGGGCGCACAACGGCCCGGCGCACAACGACGGGACAACGACGGCCCGGCGCACAACGACGGCCGGGCTCCCTTGCCAGGACGGCACGGAGGCACGAGAATAAGCGGCCGTGACAAGCGAAACGAACTCCGTGCCGCCGAACCGGTCCCCCCCGGCGCCGCGAATCGAAAGCGAAATCGCCCCGCTCGAGGCGGTGATCGTTCACCGCCCGGGAAGCGAAATCGAGCAGATGACCCCGGAACGGGCGGGATCGCTCCTCTATAACGATATCGTGCCGCTCTCGGCGGTATCGCATGAGTACGGATCTCTGGTTGATGTTCTCTCGCGCGATGCGGCGGTCTTCGAGATCGCCGATTTACTCGCGGCGAGTCTCGACGACGAGTCGACGCGCGCTCACCTGCTCGACCGCATCTGCGCGGCGCCGCCGGCGGACGCCCGGCGAGCCGAGCTCGAGTCGATGGGTGCGGCCGATCTCGCGCAGGTGGCGATTACCGGCCTCCGGACCGCGCCGAAATCGCTCGAGGATTACCTCGACACCCGAACCTACGACGTCCCGCCGCTCCCGAACCTGTACTTCATGCGCGATGCGGGCTTCGTCTACCGCGACCGGGTCTCGATCAGTGCGATGGCGCATCCGGTGCGGGATGCGGAGGCGGCCATCAACAGCGCGGTGTTTCAGGCCCTGCGCAGTCGCTCCGGCGGACGCTTCGCCGCGCTCTTCGACGGCTCGGATGGCGCTGCACGAGACGGCCGATCGGGCTCACCTGAGCGTACCTTCCGGATCGAGGGGGGAGATGTGCACATCATCTCGTCGACTCTCCTCGCGGTGGGAATCAGCGAGCGCACATCCGCGCAGGCGGTCGACCGGCTCTGCGCGCAGATCGGACAGGCGTGGGGCGAGCCGGTGACGGTGATCGCCTGCCTGCTGCCGGCGCAGCGTTCGTGTATCCATCTCGACATGGTATTCACCCGGATCGATGCCGATTGCGCGCTCATCTACGATCCGGTGGTTCGCGGCCCCTCCGCGATGCGAACGGTGCGAATCGATATCGAGCCGGGAGGCGAGCCGTCGGTGCGCGAGGGCGGACCGCTGCTCGAGGCGCTCTCGGCCGCCGGTTGCGATCTGAAACCGGTGGTCTGCGGCGGTGCGGATATCGTCCATCAACAGCGGGAGCAGTGGCTCAGCGGAACGAATGCATTCGCGCTTGCCCCGGGTCGCATCGTCGTCTACGACTGCAACCGCTATACCCTCGATGAGCTCGATCGCGCCGGTTTCCGCATCGTCGCTGCGGCGAGCTATGCCGCCGGCGCCGTCCGACCGGCACCGAGCGGCCGGATCGCCATAACGTTGCCCGGTGCCGAGCTCGCCCGTGGCGGCGGTGGCCCGCGCTGCATGACGCTGCCGCTTCGTCGCCGCTGAGTCGATACGCTCACCGGCAAACGCTCGGCTGCGGGCGTTGAACGTCGCGCCGCCGGATGGCTATACTGTTCTCACAACGGATACCTGCTGCCTATGTCGAAACCTGTGTCGAAAACTGATGATCTGAGAATTCTATCGCAATCGCCGCTGATCTCACCGCGGGAGCTGAAAGCGCAGATCCCGGCAACCGAGGAGCGTGAGGCGACCGTCGCCCGCGGACGTCGCGAGATCGAGGCGGTGCTCTCCGGTGAGGATACCCGCCTGCTGGTGATCGTCGGGCCGTGCTCGATACACGATCCCGATGCCGCTCGTGAGTACGCCCACCGTCTGTCGGAGCTTCGCGATCGTGTGGCCAGGCATCTTCTCATTGTCATGCGAGTGTACTTCGAAAAACCGCGAACCCGTCTCGGATGGCGCGGGCTCGTTCTCGATCCGCATCTCGACGGCACGTACGACATCTCGACCGGTTTGACCGCCGGGCGACGGTTGCTCGCCGATCTCGCCGAGATGGGGTTGCCGGCGGGCAGCGAAGTGCTCGATCCGATCGTTCCGCAGTATATTGCCGACCTGACAAGCTGGGCGAGTATCGGCGCCCGCACAACCGAGAGTCAGACCCATCGCGATATGGCGAGCGGACTCTCGATGCCGGTCGGATACAAGAACGGCACCGACGGCCATGTCGAAACAGCGGTGAATGCGATGGCCTCGAGCTTTCATCCGCACAGTTTTATCGGGATCGATCAGGAGGGGCGGACGTGCGTGCTCAACACTACAGGCAATCCGTCCGGCCATCTCATTCTGCGCGGCGGACGAAACGGGCCGAACTATGCGCCGGAGTCCGTCAAGCGCGCCGGCGAAATACTGGAGAAATCCAACCTGCCGCGGCGAGTGGTGATCGATTGCAGTCACGGCAACAGTCGAAAAGACCATACACAGCAGAGCACCGTGCTCGAAAGCGTGCTGAGTCAACGTGCCGCCGGCGAGAGCTCTATCCGCGGTGCGATGATCGAAAGCAATCTCGTCGCCGGCCGACAGGATGTCGCACCGCGCGATCAGCTTGCGTACGGTGTATCGATCACCGACGCGTGTATCGGCTGGGACGATACCGAACGACTCCTCCTGCAAACGGCGGAGGCCGAAGCCGAACGCAAGGCTGGTGAGATGAGCGCATGAGGCGCACTCGGGAGCGAGCGGTGCGATCGTCGCAGTATGAGCGCGGATTTCTGGACTATCCGGTGCTGCTGGTGTTCCTGCCGGCCTTCGTGCTGAGCCTCGTTATCCTCACGGCACTCTACGTGAATGTGCAACGAAACGAGCGGGAGGCGTATGAGCTTCGGCTCCGCTCGGAGACGACGCTGTTGCGTGAATCTGTTTCGCGCTTCGTGGAGTCCGCGGTCGCCGATATCTCGTTCCTGGCGAGCGAAGAACGGGTGCGGGCGTTTCTCGATGGCGAAGTTGCCAACCCGGACGATGCGCGGGGGCTCCTCGGGCTCCTTCTGGGAAGCCGAAGGGCGTATCGTTCGATCGAGCTCTACGATCTGAATCTGGAGCGAGCCCTCTCCGTCTACGCTTCGGAGGAGGTCCGGTCTCATTCGCGATTCGACGTGGACGAGTCCGACTACACCGATCTGCCGCCGCTGCCCGACGGCGACCTCGATGACCTATTCGCTTTCGATGTATTAACGCTGCCGCGGGGAGCGGTTGCGGTTTCGGCTATGACCGCCGCCGAAAGTGCGGATGAGGAAGAGGCTCGCTATTTCGTTCGAATCGGCATGGCGGTCTTCGGTGACGCCGGCGACGATCCGACCGGAGCCGTTGTGGTCAGCGTGTACATAGATGGGCTGGCCGAACAGATCGGCTCCTTATTCGGCGCCGGAGAGGCCCGCGCGATTATCCGCGACGAGGACGGCACTCGTTTGGAGATCGACGCGACCGCCGCGTATCGGGTCGACGACGGTCCGCTCGGCTCGGATGTGCTCGAACGGGCCCTTTCGTCCGAATCCACCGGGATCTACGTGGGTACGGATATCGCGTATGCGGTCATGCCGTTCTATGGCGATCAGATCGGGACGACGGCCGCCGCACGAGAGGTGCCGGCGCTTCGCAGTTTTGTAGCAGGCCATCGTGAGGGAGAACGGTGGATGCTCGCAAGCGTTCGTGACGCCGAAACGCTGCAACTGGAGGGTATGCAACGCGATCTCGCGTTTCTGGGCGTGGCCCTCGGTATTGCCGCCGCGCTCGGACTCGGAACGTTCGCCGTCGCA
>SLAN01000112.1 GCA_007126865.1 Spirochaetales bacterium
CCGGCGACGAGCTGAGGCAGGGCGACCGCATAGGTATCCTCGGCAATACAGGGCTTTCTACCGGCCCGCACGTGCATTTCGAGGTATTCGTCGGCAACCAGAACGTTGATCCGGCCAGCTACCTGACGATCACCAATCAGTTCAACCGTCGCACAATTCGCCGCCTCCGGTAGCTTGCGGCCATGAGGGCCGAATCGGAGTCCGACAGACTACCGGGTGACGTGCTACCGGGTGACGTGCCCACCCACTTTTCGTGATGTGACCTCAGGTTTGCCCCCAACGTCCGGTCGCCGGGGATCTCAGCCCGGTTCGGAAAGCAGCCGCCGCGCCTCCGGTGTAATGCGGACGATCGCGTCGAGGTGGTGCACGAGCAGTCGAAGCGTCGCGGCCTGAATCTGTTTCCGCCGGATTGATCTCCACGCTTCCGTACGCTTCGGATCACACTTCGAGCGTCGAGTCGCCTCGTTCGCAATGAAGTCGACCATGCCGTTGAGAACGGTGGCGGCGCCCTCCGGATACACGCCGTTTTCCGGCTGAATGCACCAATCCGACCCGCCGAATTGGACGATCTCGAAGCCGCAACGTTCGGCTTCGGCAAGAAACCGTCCCGCCCCGCGCGACCCCGCGACCGGAACGCCTTCGAACGTGCGCTCATCCATCGACCGATCGTACTCAGTGAGCATGATCTGTTCGTGATCGTAGTCGGCCGCCCGCGGCCAGAACTCGGTTCGACCGTTGTAGGTGAGACTCGTGTAGATGATCCCACCCGGAGCGAGGTGCCGGGCGAACGCTCGGAGCAGCTGTCGGGGCGGAAACTCATCGACGAATGAATTGGCCGTGATCGCGATGTACCGGCGTTCATCAACGTCAAATACGCTTCGGCATTCAAAGCGGAGGCGTTCAAATCCGTTTTCCGCCGCTCGCAATCTCGCGATCGCAATACTCTCCCCGGTGGTATCGATACCGGTTATCTCCGCGTCGTTGTCGGCGAGCGAGTCGTACACTCTCCTCGCCATGGCCCCGGTACCGGTGCCGACATCGAGTACCGAGGGACGAGAGAACGTTCGGAGAATTCCGAGGAAGATTCCGAAGGTTGTGGTATCGCGGGCGCGTTCGTCCGCGTTCCGTTTTGCTTCCAGATAGTCGGCGAATCGATCTATGCTCATAGTTGGACCGGAACGGCGATTTTAGGATATCTTCGCCGAAAGTTCTATGTCCGGAAAACGAACGATTTCCAGTACTCGTCTTCCCTCCCGATTCGCGATCGAGGGTTTGATCGGAGTAACGGCGTGGTGCGCCGCTGCGGTGATGATCCATGTCGGATGGTTCGAGCGTATCGGAATTCCGCAGAGCGAGCGACGCTTGTGGCTTCTCGGATTTTCCGCGGCCATGGGCTTCGCCGTCGTGGTGCTCCTGTATGCGATCGCGGTGACAGAACGGAAGTCGGCGGGGCACGATGTCCCGAGGCGGTTCGGTCTTGCGAACCACCTCACGCTGTTGAGAGGAACGCTGCTCAGCGTTTGCTTCGGGTTTGCCTTTATCCTTCGGCGGCCGGAGTATACGTGGTTTCCCTTTGTCCTCTACGCCGTTGCTCTCGCCCTCGATTTCGTCGACGGCTATCTTGCCCGAATCACCGGCAACGAAACCACCGCAGGTGAGGTGCTCGAACACGAGTACGATTCGCTCGGCGTCATCGCTGCAAGTGTCGTGGCATGGAGCTGGGGAGCGCTCCCGTTCATATTCGTTCCGGTGGCATTCGGTCGCTACATCTATCTCGCCGCTGAACGGATACGCATCCTTCGAGGACGACCGATGCATCCGCTGACATACAGTATCAGTGGACGAGTGATCGCCGGTTTGTACATGGGTTTTCTCGCCGCCTCGCTCATGCCCGCGCTCCCGCCGCCCCTCCTGCGAGCAGGAGCCCCGTTCTTTCTCGTTCCATTCATCGGAAGCTTCCTGCGCGACTGGCTTATAGGATGCGGAACTCTCCGGACCGACGGAAGCATATACACGTGGTGCCGCCGGTTCGTCAGTAGATGGCTGCTCGGGGTCTTTCCGGTATTCGTGCGGACGATCGCCGCACTCGCATGCGTCGTGACGGCAGTCGAAAGCGGCGGGCTGTCGAGCGGGATGTTGGTAACGGCGGCGTTGTGTCTCGCTGTGGGTGCGTTCGCACGCACCGCCGCACTGCTTGTCATGGCCGTGCTCGCGTTCGTCGTTTTTCCACAGCTCGGAGGTACACTGTTGATAGTCTCGACATTCGCGCTCTGTACGGCGGTGCTGGTGCTCGGCAGCGGCCGGTTGAGCCTCGCGCGGCCCGAAGAACGCCCCTTCGCCGTTCGAATCGGCTGACGGGAGGTTGATGATTGTGATTAGCCGGATCCGTGCTTCCTCCGGTCGTACCGCCGATGAGCGGCGACAATTCTTCGATGCCATTGCCGCCGTCTACACGGATCAGCACGGCGATCCCCAGACGTTGCTCGAGTATCGGCTCCGTTTGATACGGGAGATGCTGCCGGCACTCGAAGGCAAGACGATCATGGAGATCGGAAGTGGCCCGGCGGACCATCTTCTTGCGCTCATCTCGGATTCGTCGGTGCGTGGCATTGCCGTCGACTTCTCCCCGGCGATGATCGATGTCGTGCGCCGGAGAGCGGCTACCCGGCAGGCCGCCCGTATCTTCTCCATCGAGGGCGTAGTCGATAGCGCGGAGACGCTTTCGCGTTTCGCAGATTCCTCGATCGATCACGCCTTCTCGGTGGGCGCCCTCGAGCACATCCCGCGAAAACACGACGTGTTTACAAACGTCGCGAGAGTGCTCCGGCCGGGCGGCGTGTTCGTCTGCCTCACCATGAACGGTGAGTACCTCTGGCACACCGTGTTCGGGCGGATACCCGGCGTGAGAACGCGGCACATATCCTCGGACACGTTCCTGACGGCCGCGTGTGTGCGAAGACTCAGTCGTGCGAGTGGGCTGGGCGTGGAGCGGCTCGGATACTGGTCGTTCATACCGGCCGGTGATATGACCGAACCGTTAGCCGGTCTGTTTCGCTCGCTCGATACGATCGGTCGCACGTTGCTCCCCTCGAGGCTCCGTGGTGGCCTGCTTTTCTCGCTCCGCAAATAGTCCGGCCGGTACGATCGATGCTCTCCAACTGACGCTACCGACCGATCTCGTCCGGGTGCGGTCCCAGTCGGTACTCCCGGTCAAGCTCATCGAGCGCCCGCATTTGTGCCTCCGAGAGCTCGAAGTCGAAGACGTCTGCGTTCTCTACAATTCGCTCCCGGTGTACGCTCTTCGGAATGGTCACCACGCCGTGCTGCAGATCCCAACGCACGAGCACCTGTGCCGGAGTCTTGCCGCACTCCTCCGCGATACGCGCGATCGTCTCGTGCCCGAAGAACAGGCCGCGCATGAGCGGGCTCCACGCCTCCACGCGAATCCCGACCGACCGGCAGTACTCCAGCAGCGGCTTCTGCACGAGCATCGGATGGAACTCGATCTGGTTCACCGCGGGTACGACCTCGCTCTGCTCGGCGAGTGTACGCAAATGGTGCTCGAGGAAGTTGCTCACACCGATCGCCCGAACTCGCCCTTCCGAGTACAGGCGTTCGAGTGCCTTCCATGTCTCTACGAAGATATCCGGCATCGGCCAGTGAATCAGGTAGAGATCCAGGGTCTCCAGGCCGAGCTTCTCCATCGAATTGTCGAACGCGCGAAGCGTGCGATCGAAGCCGTGGTCGTCATTCCAGATCTTCGTTGTGACGAAGACCTCCTCGACGGGAACATCGTGCGCTGCCAGCGCTGCACCGACGCTCTGCTCGTTCTCATAGAACGAGGCGGTATCTACGTGTCGATAGCCCGCGTCGAGTGCGTAGCGGACCGCCGTCTCGGTCTCGCCTCCGGGAGCACTCTTGTACACGCCCAGGCCGACCCACGGCATTTCCACGCCATTGTTCAGTGTGACAGTTGATGTTAATGAATCCATGACGCCGATCACGCTACGGTGTCGGCCTGTTCCGGTCAAGTCGGTGTGTTGAACGCACCGGCGCTTTTCCAGTACGCTGACCATTAATATGAACTTCGAAGACTTCCAGCTTTCGGAACCGGTACTGACCGGTATCCGAGAGGCCGGCTTTACCGAGCCCACACCGGTGCAGATCGAGAGCCTGCGCTACAGTCTCGCCGAGCGGGACGTTACCGTGCAATCGCAGACCGGGACCGGAAAGACGGCAGCCTTTCTTATCGCGATATTCGAGCTGCTTACGCAACGTGAGCGTTACAAGGGCCGTAAGGCACTGGTTGTTGCACCCACACGTGAGCTCGCGGTACAGATCGAGAAGGAGGCGAATCTGCTCGGCAGGCATGTAGGCCTGAGTGTCGCCTGCTTCTACGGCGGAGTCGGGTACGAGAAACAGGAGCGGGCCGCCGCAGAAGGCGTCGACATTATCGTCGGAACTCCCGGGCGGCTATTGGATTTCTACCAGTCGAAGAAACTCGACTTTCGCAGGATCGGAGTCTGTGTAATCGATGAGGCCGACCGTCTCTTCGATATGGGCTTTTATCCCGATATTCGACGGATAATGCGGGGAATGGTCGATCGGCGCGAGCGGCTGACGATGCTCTACAGCGCTACGCTCAGCGTGCGTGTGTTGAACCTCGCGTGGGAGTACATGAACGATCCCGCGGAAGTCGCGATCGAGCCGGAGCACCTCACCGTCGACAAGGTCGAGCAGGAAGTTATTCACGTCTCCCGCGAGGAGAAGATGAAGGTGCTGCTCGGTCTCATCGAGCGTGAGAATCCGGGCAACTGCCTGATATTCACAAACACGAAAAGCGGCGCGGAGCAGGTAGCAAAGCGTCTCGAGATGAACGGATACAGTGCGCGCTTCATAATGGGCGATCTCCCGCAGAAGAAACGAATGAGGATTATCGATGCGATGAAAGACGGGACGACCAGGTTCCTCGTCGCGACCGACGTTGCTGCCCGCGGACTGCACATCGACGATCTCGATCTCGTGGTGAACTACGATGTTCCGGAAGACCCGGAGAGCTACGTACATCGCATCGGTCGAACCGCGCGCGCAGGTCAGTCGGGGCGCGCATCTACGCTCGCCTGCGAGCGGTACGTGTACGGACTCGAGTCGATCGAGAGCCTCATCGGGATGAAGATTCCGGTTCACAAGGTTACCGAAGAGCTCGTGCTCGACGACCGAAGTGAGGGTGTGCATATTCGAACCGGTGAGTCGCGCGCCGCCGGCGGTGCCGATCGGCGCGGCAGCGGTCGCGACGGTGGTCGAGGTCGTGGTGAGAAACGACGTCGCACGGCCCCGGTTCACAGCTCGGAAGCACATGGACCTTCCGGAGGGAAGGGGGGGCGAAGCGACCACCCCGATCCGGTGCCTCACGGCAGGAGGCATGACACGCACGATCATTCGGCCAGGTCCGGTACGACACGCGGTGGGCGCCGCGACGGAAAACGCCGTGGTCCCGGCAAACCGAAAGAGGAACGACAGCGGACGGCAAAAACGGCCGACATGGACGTGCCGAAGCGCGATGATTCGTTAAACGAGCGGCTCGAGTATTATCGACGCAAGTATGGAGAGAATTTTCAGGCAAAAGAAGGTGCCGCGGCCGCTGAGAGCGCACCGGGCGAAGGCGAACGACCGAAACAACCACGTTCTCGCGGTAAGGGTGGACGTAAGCAGCAGCGACAGGTAGAGGCGGATAAGACCGAATCGGGTCGAGGCCCGCAATCGAGCGAAGCGAAAGCCGACCGGAACGACGGGTCGGAGCAGAGCAGCTTCTTGACCCGCCTGAGCCGCCTGTTTGGACGCGGAAAGCGCCGTTGACACCAGGGACCGTAATTCGCTAAGCTACCCGCTCAGCATTGACAGGAGAGAGACGCATTCATGGCGCGAAACACGAAAGCGAAAGGAAAGATTGTTCGCCGGTTCGGTGTGAACATCTACGGAAATCAGAAATATGACCGGCTGCTTCGACGCAAGCCTGCGCCCCCGGGCGAGCCGAAGAAGAAACGTGTGCGTCAGACTGAGTACGGGCGCCAGCTCAATGAGAAGCAGAAGCTGAAATTCGCCTACGGACTCAGCGAAAAGCAGTTCAGTAACCTCTTTTACCACGCGAAAGGCATGCGTGGGGTTACCGGCGAAAATATGCTCCAACTGCTCGAGCGCCGTCTCGATAACGTGGTGTATCGAATCGGCATGGCAACAAGTCGCGCCCAGGCCCGTCAGCTCGTGAGTCACGGGCATATCCTGCACAATGGACGGAAAGTGACCATTCCGAGCGCCGTCGTGCGTGCCGGTGACACGATTGCGGTTCGCGAACGAAAGGCAACGCGTGATCTGGTGCGGAGACTCATGGCCGATAATAGCTCGCGTCCGGTGCCGCCGTGGCTCTCAGTCAGTAGAGATGATTTGACCGCCAGCGTCACCGTGCTTCCGAGCAGAGACGTCATCCCGGCGGTCGCCGACGATCAGCTCGTGGTCGAGTTCTACGCGAAGCTGTAATCCGTCGGACTTCACTTCGGTATCGAATATCGGACGTACACACGGACCTCGGAATGCATACGTCTCGGAAATAGTTTCCGCTGAGCCCGTCCGATATTGAGTTCCGCTGTATGTCCGACAAATCGGAGTCGCGACGATTTAGTCGTTAGACCCGAGCTCAAAGAGAGCCGTGGACCCGTCGGAAGGGCTGCAAAGCCCGCCGGCGGCTGCGCTGGCGAAATCTCCTTCCCATCCATATACTTTGACACATGCGAAAGCTGCCGGTGATGTCGAGCGACCGAGATGTCAACGACCGTGTCATGCGTATTTGCTCGCGGTTCAACGATGTGTTCGTCCCGGTTTTTCACGACAGCACCGAAGAGTTTCTCGAGATGCTGCGCTACGATCTGCCGGAGGTAACGCTGGTCAATTTTTCGGATCCGGCTACCGACTTCGAGGCGATTTTCGACACGATTCGCAGCGATCCGTGGCTCCATTACGGCGGAATAATCGGGGTTTGCCGGAGATCGGAGGAAAAGAAGACACGCGAGCTGCTTTCGGAGTGCAATGTTGTGAGCCTGATTCGACGCGGGGAGTTTGTCACCAGTTTTCCGCGTGTCCTCCGCATTCTCATACAGAATCGTCAGATTCTCTTCCAGCGAGACTTGCAGAACTACCTCATGAGCAATATTTCCGGATCGTTCGTCATGGACAACGATCCGTTCAATGCCGGAGCGTACGCGAATATCATAACCAACTACCTCTACAACTCGAACTATGTCGATCGCGAAGGTGCAGACCAACTCCACCTCGCGCTCTTCGAGCTTCTGATGAACGCGATCGAGCACGGCAATTGCGGTATTGATTACGAGGAAAAGAATAGCTGGCTCAGCGCCGGTGGTGATATCATCGATCTGATTCGTGCAAAGTTGAAGGAGCCGTCGCTGAAAGGGCGTCGGGTTCACTTCAGCTATCGCATCGGCAAAGAATACAGTTCATACACTATCCGCGACGAGGGTGACGGTTTTGACTGGCGGTCTCGTCTGAGCGACGACGGAGCGCATCTCGAATCCCATGGCCACGGTATGCGCATGACGCAGGCGTATGTCGAGAATCTGCACTACAACGACGCCGGCAACGCGGTGAGTTTCCAGTTCCCGCACTCGCGCGGACGGGCGAACGTTGTTCCGGGGCTCTTCGAGGAAAGCGACGAGAGAGTTTTCGAGGACAGCGAAGTAGTCTTTCGTGAGGGCGAGGAGTCTGATTACCTCTACTATATAGCCGAGGGGAACCTCGACATCTACTCGCAAGGGCAACGGATTACCACACTGTCACCCGACGACATCTTTCTCGGTGAGATGTCGTTCCTCCTGAACAATCGACGCAGTGCCAATGTGGTATCGGTCGGGCGGTCACGGCTCATATCGATCGACAAAAACCGCTTTGTGTCGGTGATAAAGGAGAAGCCGCACTATGGAATATTTCTCGCACGGCTAATCGCGCAGCGGTTGTCGCGACTGAACCACACGGTAGCACGTTTGCGCCGTGAGGCTCTGGAGATATCGACGGCGCGGTAACCGTACAGGCGGCGTTATTCAACGGCGATATCGGCCTCGCGTATCCATGCGTCGTATCCGATTTTCCGCACCATATCGATTATCTGGTCGAGACAGCCCGCGTCGCCATTGTACTCTACGTGAATCTCACTCGCACCGCGATCGACTTCGATGAACGAGATGCCGTCGAGTCGCTTCGCGAAATGCTCGATCGCGATCGAGCAACTCGTGCACGTGCCCCCCTGAAGGTCGAGAATAGCTCTTTTCGTTTCGGTATCGGTTGCCATATCACCAATATATCGAAATCACTACTTAGCCGTCCAGCGTGACGTCGCTCGCAAACCCGCGTATAGGAGCTTGTCGGACTTCACTTCGGAATTGAATATTGGGCGCATACCCTTGTGCGAACATGCATTTTGAAGGGCGGGAGTATGCTATAGGTCGTGCCAATATTCAATTCTGCCCACATGTCCGACAAGCTCCCAGGGGGTGTCCGACAAACTCGTGAACCGCTCCGTATCACGAGAGGAGGTCCGGGGCGAGGTGTTCCTGCCGGTTCAGATACTCGACCTGGATCCCCTCCCGGCCGAAACCGAAACGGCTGATCGCACAGTTATTCAAGGTGAACCAGTACCCGTCACGGTACGGGAGGCCGAGCAGTGCGCAACAGAAATAGACGTAGAAGTGGCAGTGACTGACTATCAGGATGCGATCGTCACGATCGTGCTTCCGCGCGAAGAATTCCACCACTCCGCCGGCCCGCACCAAGCGTTCTTCCTCGGTCTCGAAAGGTCTGTAATCCCACCATCCTTGAGCCGAAAGTACTTCCGGATAGCGGATTCCACTGTGAACCTCGAGTGCCTTCGCACGTGAAAGCCCCGAGTCGCCGGTAAGCACCCCCCGCGTTTTGTCGAAACGGAACACGCCTCCCGCCTCGTGGATCGCTTCGTGTACGTCAATCGATAGCCCGAGCGCGTCTGCGACCGGAGCAGCGGTACGGAGTGCTCGGAGATGAGGGCTCGAGTAGATGTGTGTGATGTCGAAGCCGTCATCGCCGTACGGATTCTCCGGTACAGCGGGCGGTGCGGTTGCAGCCGCATTCGACGGCGTTCCGGCGATGAATTGCGCAGTGCGGTCGGCCTGCATGAGGCCGAGATCGGTGAGATCGGGTTCCGATACCCGGTCATTCAGATATCCGTTGGTTCCCTCCAGCGCGTTATTCCCGCTCTGTCCATGTCTCAGGAAGTATAGCCGCATGTGATCCGTTCTGTTTCACCTTTGGGGGTTTGAGCGATACACTGTACTCGAACGAACGAACCGGCACAAGGAGGCACTGTGGATCCGCACACTATAGGAAAGATCGCCGGACTGGTTCGGGAGAGAGTGCGATCGGTGTTCGTAGCGCCGGGCGACACGATCGACCGTGCCGTGCTCGCACTTTTCTCCGGATTACATCTGCTCGTCGAAGATGTTCCGGGAGTCGGAAAAACTACGCTCGCGCGGGCACTCGCAACAGCTACCGCAATGGACTTCGGCCGAATTCAGTGTACCCCCGATCTTCTGCCGGGTGATGTTACCGGCATGAACATCTGGGACGTCGAGGCGCAAGTGTTCCGGTTCCGACAGGGAGCGGTCATGCACCAGTTCATACTCGCCGACGAGCTCAACCGGGCGTCGACCCGTACGCAGGCCGCGCTCCTCGAAGCGATGCAGGAAGGGGGAGTCACGGTAGACGACAAGACCCATTCGTTACCGCAGCCGTTCTTCCTTTTCGCCACCGAGAATCCGTCAACCTTTGCCGGAACGTTCGGATTGCCCGAGGCACAACTCGACCGGTTCGGTATGAAGCTCACCCTTGGATACCCCGAGCCGGATCTTGAGCGGGAAATCCTGCGAAGCGGGCTGGTATCGGCTGCTGCGACCGAGCTCGAAGCGGTTTGTACTCCGGGGGATATCATCGAGGCGCGCCGGGAGGTATCCGAGGTTTACGTTGATGAACGTATCGCCGACTTCATTATCGATGTGCTCAGCCGTACTCGACAGTCGAGCCTCCTGCGACTCGGGGGCAGTCCTCGTGCCGGCGTACACCTCCAGCAGGCCGCACGTGCACGAGCGGCGCTCTCCGGCCACGATTACGTCGAGCCGGAAGATGTACGGGAGATGATGGTTCCCGTGCTTGCCCATCGCGTTCAGCCTTCCGCGGAAGCACGGATGGAGCAGCTGAGCCCGGAGGCGATCGTGTCGCGAATAGCGCAGGGCGTTCGACTCCCCACCGGTTACGCCGCACGGAGTGTAGAGGCATAGTCATGGCGCCCTTCCGAGAGCCGGGCTCCGAGCGCGAAACGATGAGCTCGACCGGACCGCACGCATCGAACTATGGAAGTCTTGCGAGTGCAACCGAACCTCGCGCGCACTTCTCTCCGCGGCTTTGGCCGTTACACGTGGATCCGTGGCTCACCGGGACGTGGCTCGTACTCGCAATCGTTCTGGGTCTCGGAGGCCGGTATATCGGTGGAGGGTTGCAGGTGCTCCGAATCTGGTGGCTCTTTCTGCCGCTCTTATCGCTCCTCTGGCTGGCGGTGGCGGCTGCCGGCTTACGCTACCATCAGGAGTTCTCAACCGACCATCCGGAAAAGGGAGCGTCGGTGGCGTACCGGCTCGTTATAACGAACGAATCGAAACTGCCTCCGTGTCGGGTTGCGTTTTCGTTGCTCACCGGACGTCTGTCGGCCGGAGTCGAGCATATATCGGTTTATCCGCCGCGTTCGCAGGCGCTCACGATCGAACGGACAATGCTCTGTCCGGTGCGGGGCGTGTACGAGCTCGGCCTTTCGTCGCTCGGCGTGCGCGATCCGCTCGGGCTTGTCACCTGGCGGCTGCAGGTGTGGCATCGTACCTTTTACGTGGCACCGCGGGTCCTCACTCCCAGTCGAGGTGTGTTGCGTCCGGTTCGCGAGATGCCCGGCGCAGAACGTGCCGGAGGCGAGGGGCGACAGGACGTTTCGCTCTTTCGCGAGCTGGTCGAGTATCGGGCCGGGGTCGACGTGCGTCGAATGGCATGGAAGCGGTTTGCCGCCACCGGACTTGCGGTTGTACGCGAGTTCGACTCCGCGGTCGATTATCGCGTTCGGGTCGTTCTCGACACACGGCCGGTCGATAGCGGCGACCCCGGCCTCGATGTGACCGTCGAGGATGTTTCGATCGAGCTTGCCGTTGCGCTGGCCTCCGGGTGCCTGCGGGACCGAACGCCGGCGACGATCGAACGCTGTAACGCACAACCGGTCTATATGGAGGGTTGGTCCCAACAGCCGCTGGAACGCTTCGTGCGGGAATCCGTAGGTATCTTCTTTCAGGCACCGATCGGACCTGTGGAGACCGCACGAGCGGTCCGGGATGCCGGTCTCTCCCGATCGGATGCCCCCATCATATACATC
>SLAN01000070.1 GCA_007126865.1 Spirochaetales bacterium
CACTCA
Organism: Spirochaetales bacterium; assembly: GCA_007126865.1. GTDB lineage: Bacteria > Spirochaetota > Spirochaetia > DSM-27196 > SKKC01 > SLAN01. The sequence continues at coordinate 7 of SLAN01000070.1, forward strand.
ATCAGTACCCTGGAGCAATATGGCAATACGCGTACGCTATCCGCCGTCTCCGACCGGGCTTCAGCATATCGGCGGCCTGCGGACGGCGCTCTTCAACTATCTATTCGCCCGGAGTTCGGGCGGTTCGTTCATTCTCCGTATAGAAGACACGGATCGCGAACGGTTCGATCCACGAGCTCTCAACGATATCTACGAGACCTTCGAGTGGATCGGATTCAAGTGGGATGAAGGCCCCGATGTGGGCGGTGACTACGGCCCGTACGTTCAGAGCGAACGGAGTGAGCTCTATCGCGAGCATGCGCGGGCGCTACTCGAGTCCGGACTCGCGTACGAGGCATTCGATAGCGCCGAAAGCCTCCGGGCCGAAAGAGAAGCGGCCGAGGACGGCGGTATCCGAAAGGGGTACGATCGCAAATTCCGCGACATGTCCGAAACGGAGAAGGAGCGGTATCGCGATCAGGGTATAGCGCCGGTAATCCGGTTCAAGGTGCCGCTGGAAGGTACGACGGAGTTCGAGGATCTGCTGCTCGGACGCGTAAAGCGCAAGAACCGCGATGTTATTCCCGATCCGGTGCTGCTGAAATCCGACGGTATGCCGACCTACCATCTCGCGAACGTCGTCGACGACCATCTTATGGAGATCTCCCACATACTTCGTGGACAGGAGTGGGTCCCGACGGCGAGCCTGCACGTACTGCTGTACCGCGCCTTCGGCTGGGATCCGCCGATGTTCTGCCACTTACCGATGGTGATGGGAAACGACGGGCAGAAACTGTCCAAGCGACACGGAGCCACGAGTGTGCAGGAGTTCAGGAAGCAGGGCTATCTCCCCGAGGCGCTCATCAATTATCTTGCACGGCTCGGCTGGTCGTACGACGATCAGCGTGAGTTCTTCACGTTGCAGGAGTTGCGCGAGCTTTTCGATCCGGCCAAACTGACGAAAAGCCCGGCGGTGTTCGATTACCGAAAACTCGACTGGTTCAATGGCGCCTACATCCGGGAGAGACCTCCCGCCGAGGTTCGCGAGTTGATTCGCCCCTTTCTCGTCGAGGCAGGATTGATCTCCGATCCTCCGACCGCGGAGGAGACCCGAATTCTCGAGGATGCGGTTCCGCTCGTGCATGAGCGACTGAAACGGCTGTCGGATGTGTCTCACCTGCTTCGGTTCGTTTTCGCTCCGGTGGACAGTTGGGACCCCGCGATGCTGGTGCCGAAGAAGATGTCGCCGGCGGACGTGCCGGCACTGTTGAAGCGCGCCAGGGCGCTGCTGGAAGGGTTTGAGCAGCGTCCGGATGAAGAAATCGAGAATCGGTTTCGGGAAGCGGCCGAGGCGGACGGCATCAAGCTCGGATCGCTTCTAATGCCGTTGCGGGTCGCCGTGACCGGAAGCACGGCGTCCCCTCCGCTCTTTGCGAGTCTCAAGCTGCTCGGTGCTGAAGAGACCTTTCAACGCATCGACCGGTGTCTGGAATTCGTGGAACAGCTGCCGGCGGGAGATAACCGTCGCGAAGATACCGAAACGAAGGAATAGAGAATGGGTAACGAGCAGAATACGGTAACGATGGAGAAGATCGTGAGTCTCGCGAAGCGGCGTGGCTTCATTTTTCCTTCGTCGGAAATCTACGGCGGGCTCTCCTCGGCGTGGGACTACGGGCCACTGGGAAGTGAATTGAAGAACCGGCTTCAGCGATACTGGTGGCGTGAGATGACCCAGCTCCACGACAATATCGTGGGGATGGATGCAGCGATAATGATGCATCCGCGCGTGTGGGAAGCAAGCGGTCATGTCGCCGGCTTCTCCGACAAGATGGTCGAAGACACGGTCACCAACGAACGCTATCGATGGGACCATCTGACCGACGAGCAGCGAGAGACGCGAACCAGTCCGAACGGAAACCCGTTGAGCGAGCCACGCGACTTCAACCTGCTTTTCAAGACACACCTCGGGCCGACCACCGATTCCGGGTCGACCGTGTATCTGCGACCCGAAACCGCGCAGGGCAGCTATGTGAACTTCAGAAACGTAGTGCAGACATCACGTATGAAGCTCCCGTTCGGTATCGCGCAGGTCGGCAAGGCGTTTCGAAACGAGATTGTGACGAAAAACTTCATCTTCCGTACGTGTGAGTTCGAGCAGATGGAGATGCAGTACTTCGTGAAACCGGGTGAAGATGAGAAGTGGTTCGAGCACTGGAAAGAGAAGCGGATGGAATACTACCGCAAGCTCGGTATTCGGCCCGACCGCTTACGCTTCCACGAGCACGGTCCCGACGAGCTCGCTCACTACGCCAAGACCGCGTTCGATATAGAGTACTACTATCCGTTCGGTTGGCAGGAGCTCGAAGGTATTCACAACCGGACCGATTTCGATCTCTCTCGTCACGCCGAGTACAGCGGCAAGGACCTCAGTTATCTCGAAGAGGAAACGAAGGAGCGGTTCGTTCCCTATATCGTCGAAACCGCGGTCGGACTGACACGAAGCGTGTTGGTGGTGCTCTGCGACGCCTACGAGGAGGAAGAGGTTGCCGAAGGTGATGTAAGGACCGTGCTCCGCTTTCACCCGGAGATCGCGCCGGTGACAGTCGGGGTGTTCCCGCTCGTGAAAAAGGACGGACTCGCCGAGCTCGCACGGGAGATCGAGCTCGACCTCCGCAATGAGTTCGCGACCTTTTACGATCAGGGTGGGGCGATCGGACGGCGTTACCGCCGACAGGACGAAATCGGCACCCCGTACGGTGTCACAATCGACTACGAAACGAAGGAGAACGGTACGGTCACATTACGCTTCCGCGACAGCATGGAGCAGGTGCGAGTGCCGATCGAGGAGCTTGCGAACCGCATCCGTTCCGAGGTTCGCAACTACAAACGAGTGGGAGCGTAGAAGTCCATGTCAGCGTACGATGTGTTGAAAGAGCGCGGGTTCGTTTCCCAGGTAACGGATGAACAGGCTGTACGGCGGCAGCTGAGCGAGGGAGTCTGCAGCTGCTATGTCGGGTTCGATCCGACCGGCCAAAGTCTGCATGTCGGGCATATGGTTCCACTGTTCGCCATGGCGCATCTTGCTCGCGCCGGACATACGGCGATCGCGCTGATCGGCGGCGGTACCGCACAGATCGGAGACCCCTCCGGCAAGACCGAAATGCGCCGGATGCTCGCGACCGACGAGATTGACCGGAACGCTGAGTCGATGGGAAACCAGATTCGTGCATTTCTTCAGACCGTCAATGCGGACGCAACAGTGGTGAACAATGCCGACTGGTTGCGAGGGTTGAACTACATCGAGTTCCTGCGTGATATCGGCCGGCACTTTTCGGTCAACCGCATGCTCTCCTTCGAAACGTACAAAATGCGACTCGAGACCGGTCTCAGTTTCATAGAGTTCAACTATCAGCTTCTGCAGAGTTACGACTATCTGTGCCTCTATCGCGAACGCGGTGTAACGCTGCAATTCGGAGGTGACGATCAGTGGGGCAATATCGTTGCCGGCATGGATCTCATCAGACGTGTCGACGGCGTTGAAGTGCAGGGGCTTACATTCCCGCTCGTGACGCGAGCCGACGGACAGAAGATGGGTAAGAGCGAGCAGGGCGCCGTTTTCCTGGACCCGGAGCTCTGTTCGCCGTATGACTTTTTCCAGTATTGGCGCAATGTTCCCGACCCTGATGTCGCGCGTTTCCTCAAGCTTTACACATTTGTCCCGATCGAGGAGATCGATGAGCTGACTGCCGAGGGCGGAAGTGCGCTGAATCGTGCGAAAGAGCGACTCGCGTGGGAGCTCACCGGTATGGTGCACGGGCAAGAGACCGCCGACGATTCGCTTGCCGCGGCTCGGGCAGCGTTCGGCAGGATCGACGATCCGTCCGCGAAAGAAGGCGTGCCGAGTACCGAGATTCCGCACGCCGAGCTCGAGGCGGGGATCGGTGCGGTGGAGCTGTTCGTACGAACCGGACTCTGCAGCTCGAAGGGAGAGGCTCGCCGGCTCATTCGTCAGGGTGGCGCCCGGGTAAACGACGAGAAAGTCCGCTCGGAGGAGGATGCGATTGACGCAGAATCGTTGTCCGGGGGTGAGTTAATGCTCCGGGCCGGAAAAAAACGCTACCATCGCGTAGTGGTGGTTCAGTCGTAGTTCGACCGCAGTGTCGTGAACGTTTCGCCTCTCTACACGGGGGCGAAATCCGGCGATAGGTTGCAGCGTGACGCGGGTTTCGCGAATGAACGAGCTACGTTGCGGTAAAAAGCCAGGTTCGGTGCGGTCTGCTGCGGGCGAAGTCCTCCGGGATCGTCTCGTTTGTCAGGTTCTTCGGTTTCAGATCCTTCAGGAAGCGCTGATTCAGATAGAAGCTCCGTGCGTTGGTGGAGAATACGAGCACACCGTCTTTGGCGAGCATGCCGTAGCACTGTTTGATTAACTCAGGGTGGTCGCGGCGGATGTCCATTGTCCTCGACATGCTGCGACTGTTGGAAAAGGTCGGCGGATCGAGGACAATAATGTCCCATCGATCACCGTGTTCGGCCGCCCGCGAGAGGAAATCGAACACACACATCTGCTCGAACTTATGAAAGCCTATGTCGAGCAGACCGTTGGATCGCATATTTCGTTTCGCCCACTCGAGATAGCCGGCCGACAGATCGACACTCGTCGTAGAGATCGCACCGCCGGCTGCGGCGTAAACCGAGAATGCTCCGGTATAGGAGAAGAGGTTGAGAACCCGCGCTCCGTCCGACATATCCGCTACCATGCCGCGGGTTATCCGGTGATCGAGAAAGAGCCCGGTGTCAAGGTAATCACTCAGGTTGATCTCGAACTGAAGACCCGATTCAGTGACGGTAACGCAGTAAGATCTGTCGCTCTGTTTGCGATGCTGCTCGCCGCGAGCGCGCTTCGGGCGAAGCTTCGTGAATACTCGATCGGAGCGTATGCCGAGCGTTGCCGCAGCCGTTTGCGCGGCTTCCGACCGCCAATCCTGGCCGTAGGCGGTGCTGCCTTCATTCGACCGCTCGATTTCGCAGACGTGCAGATGATTGCCGTAGAGGTCGATCTGGAGCGGGAGGTCGCCCGCCTCACAATCGAAGACGCGATAGCACTCTATCCGGTGACGGTTTGCCCACGGACGGAGATGCTTCTGCTTGCGCTTGAGCGCCGAAATGAGTCCCTTTCGCTGCCCATCCGGCAACGCCATCTCAAGCACGAACCTGACGAGCTTTCGGGGAGTTGTCTGCCGACGCACTCGAATCGCCGTCGGGCTCGTTCGAAGAGAGCGCCCGTGCACGAACGCTCAAAACCGCATAGCCGGAGCTGAGGTCCTCTTTCTGCACGATGATATGGTCGGGAACCTTCAGTTTCATGTTGGTGAAGTTCCAGATTGCGGTTATTCCGGCGTCGATGAGGTCGTCTGCGACATCCTGCGCGTATGCGTTCGGTACGGTAAGAATGGCGAGTTTGACAGCCAACTCGCGAATAATGTTCGGCATTCGATCGATAGAGTAGACCGGTGTCTGATTCACGGTAGTGCCGATTTTTCGTTCGTCAACGTCGAATGCCGCTCTGATATTCAGTCCGTGCTTGGGAAACTCCACGTATCCCATGAGTGCGGTACCGAGATGGCCGGCGCCGACGATAACGGCAGGAGTGTCGGTATCCCAGTGCAGGAACGAATTAATGGCCCGAATAAGCTCGTCGACCGGAAAACCGATTCTCGGCTTTCCAACGATGCCGGTCACCGCCAAGTCCTTTCGAACCTGAATCGGCTCCAGGCCGAGCTCATCGGCGATAATCGTCCCCGAAATGAACTCCTTTCCGTCACGCTTGGCGGCCTCGACAATGTGCAGGTATGAGGGGAGTCGTTTAATCGTGGGCAGACTTGCTAACTTGTTTGTTGACATTCCGTAGATGAGTATAGCGTATCACGGTGGAATTTGTGTAGCGTAGCAGACATCGATAATCGTATTCTCCAGAAGCTTCGATTGTGGTATTCTGGGCGGCGGTGCGAGCGGTAGTCCACGCAGTTACTATTCTCTGCCTCTCATCGATCCTCGCGGCTCCACTCACGGCGGAGACTTCCTGGCGTTTTGTCGCCTCGGGTCGCATCGTGACGAGTCCGGTTGTACTCGATTCCGGGGAGGTGAGCTTCGCAGCCGACGACCGGAACCTCTACCGGCTTTCTGCCGGCGGGGAGCTCCGGTGGCGAACCCGTCTGCCGGAAATGCCCACACGGCGACTCACCGCGCTTCACGACGGTTCGGTGCTCATCGAGCTTTCCGATGGGCGGGTGGAGCGGATAAGCCGTTCCGGACGACACGCATGGACTCTTCGCTCGCCTGACGAGAAATTGACATCGATCGCAGCGAGTAATCTCGGCATTGTCTACCTTACGTACGAGGGCGGCGGCATTCGTGCTCTGAACTATGCGGGACACTCGCTCTGGGCTCTTTCCGTGGGAGATTCGGTCGTACATGGGCCGTATATTTCCGGCGACGGCTCGCTCGTTCTTATTACCGAGGGCGCCGAGTTACTTGTGTTGACCTCCGACGGTACTGTTGTCGATAGTTACGACATCGAGGAGGTTCCTGCGGTGGCGGCCATGGGGCCCGATGGCACCGTCGTCGCAGCAGACGAGCACGGAAGAATATCCCGGATCAACATCACCGACGGAACGAGAGAGGTCATCGCCGAGGCAAACAGCGCAGTTCAGCGTTTGATCCTCGATACCAGTGGTGCGTTGTCATTCGTAGATGAAACAGGCGAGCTGCATGGTGCAACGACCTCCCAGCCGCTGACGCAGGTCGACGGCGGAGCAGCCGGAACCGGAGACGGAGGTTTCGTTGTTTCCGAAGAATCCGGCGTCTTGCGAGTTCTCGACGACGCGGGCGAAACGGTCGTCCACATGCACGTCGGCGGCGGAGGAGCGCTCGGAGAGCCTGTTATCGGCGCCGGCGGTCATATCGTCGTTCCGGGGCGGGATGAAGGCTGGATCGTATACGGTCTGAAGATCGAACCGGTACGTGCGCCGGCCTGGACTGCCTCCGGAGGGTCGGCCCGTAATGATGGGCGGATCTACGAGGTAGCCATGCCGGGACGGCGGGAGCTGCGAAACCGTCGCGACTACCTGGTGCTTTCCGACATGATACGTGCCGGAGGTGCCTCGGAGTCGGAACGGGTGCTCTCGGATGTCGAAGCACGACTCGACGATGGGAACTTGCGTGGTACCCTCGCCTGGATAAGCTCGCTGTTAATCGAAATCACCGGTATCGACGTCTCTTCGCGAGAGTCGAGACTGGTGTCTCCCGATATCGCCGCCCGTGCATATGTGGCGCTGGGGCGGGTGGGCGATCTGATCGCGCTTCGGGGATTGGAGCGGGCTGCTTCCCGCGCCAACGACCCGACAGAGCTGCGGGCGATCATGCGGGGGTTCTCGAGTGTTGGTTTTTCCGATCGGATACCGCGGGGAGTGCTGATTTCGGAGATCTACGACCGGGGCGGCGGACCGGGTACGTCGGCAGGGATGGACGAAGCGTTTATCTCCGCCTCCGAGGAGTTGTGGGAGCAGGGGGCCAGGCTTCCGAGAGTACTCGTCGAAACGCTCTCATACCTTCCGCAACGCGGTGCTTCTGAACAGGTGCGAATGCGCGCGCGTGCCCTATTGGCCCGTGTGGCGATCGAGAATCAACCAGTGATTCGGACGGCGTTGCAGTGAGGTGCCGGCGGGCGATTCGGGTTCGATTACCGGAGGAGAAAAACGTATGATCGGATGTAGATGGTATTCAACTGAGCGTGTTTGCCGGCGCGGGTCATTGACTCTCGCAGTGATGCTGATTCTTCTCTTCGCAGCGCCTGCCGGTGCGCTTGACGTCGCCGAGGATGAGCTGCACCGGGCCGATGGTGTGGATATCGAGTTCACAAACTACGAGGGGCCGGTGTCGGTTTCCGAAAGCGTGGAGATGATCGAATCGATAGGCCGCTACCTCGGCGATCCGCCGGCGGACATCGGCGGGTTCCGGGAGTACTTCGCGCGCTATCGTATAGTGCGTGCGGTCGATCCGGATACACGCATGGGCCTCGATGCCGACATCTTCTATATTCTCGAACAGGCACGAGTCGACCATATTCGCAACGTCCGGTTGATTCTTTCCGGCTATCTTCGGCAGGTGCACGACTACAATCAGCAACAGGCAGCGCTCATTGCCGAGCTGGCGACGATCTACAACGCCCTCTATCGCGGCGATCTCGCCAACTTCGAGGAACGGTACAAAGAGATTGTGGTCGAGAACCTGACAGCCGAGCGAGTCGGGCTTTCCACGCACTACAACGATTGGCCGGGCGGCACCGAGCTCGTGATTCCGCTTCGGAGCGATGTCGCGGTAGTGGATCCGTTCCGGCTCGCCGACGAAGAGGTGATCGAGGAGCTGCGACGTCGAGACGATATGGGGATCTCAATGCGAACGGCGCTGATCGATCTCATGGAGGACGTTGTGGCAATCGCGCGCGAGGAGTTGCGTGAGGAGCGTGAGCGTTTCGCCGCCGAGCTCGATGAGCTCGAAGCTCGTGAACGGGAGGTACTCGAAGAACGAGAGATGCTCGATGATCTCGATGAGGAAGAGCGGGCGGAAGCCGAGGAGCGAGTCGAGCAGGCGGAGGTCGAGATCTCCGAACGTGTCGCCGAGCTCGATGAGCGGACACGGGCAATCGCCGAGCGGGAAGCCGAAGTCACAGAGATGGAGGAACGCGTTCAGGAAGAGCGCGATGCCGTCGCCGAAGATGTCGATGAGGTGATGGATGATGATGAGGTGGTTGTCGCCGAGGATCCGGAGATCGCCGCCGTTGCCGAAGAGGAGTTACCCGACGACGATACGGTTGTCGTGATTGAGGCCGAGCGGCGGGAGGACGGACGCAGTGGACGCCTCGTACGGCTGTATCTGACAGACGGTTCGGTGGATGCTCGATCGGATATCGATCGTATCGCATCTACCCGGCTGCATACGATCGCCGGTGACTTTCTCGTCAGCCGTCGAATCGGCAACTCGGAGGGAGTACTGGTGCGCGTCGATCCGGAGGAGTTGGATATTTCCTTCGAGTCGGAGAGCGTCGTATTCGCCGAGTCTTATCTCGCAATCGGGGATGGATCGGTCTACTCGGTCGTGATGCTGAACGGGACATGGCACCTCGGACGCTTCAACGAGCAGCTCGAGCAGGTAGCGGTGTCCGACATTGAAGTGGATCCGGATACGTTCTTGTATATCGACGACAGCATCGTAATAGCACAAGGCCGTGACGGTGCGTTTCACGTGCTTGACGCGGAAACGCTCGAATAGGTGGGAGTACGGAGCGCGAAGTGAATCCATTCAGCGGGACAACGATTCAGGTTGTCCGGGATCTGAGCATTGATGAACAGCTGTATCTCTACGATACCGCACGCGATATTAAGAGTGCGCTTCGGAGGCGATCGGGTGTCGACAAGTTCCGCATAAACGATCCCGATGTCGGTGTGTACCTGCTGTTTCTCGAAGACTCGACGCGGACGAAGGAGAGTTTCCGGAACGCCGGCAAGTTCCACGCGGTTCGGGTTAACGATTTCAGCGCCCAAGGGTCGAGTATACGAAAGAAGGAAAGCGTGACCGATACGGTCAAAATGCTGTACGGCTACAACTCCCGGAGCATCTTCATTCTCCGCACTCCAATGGAAGGAGTCTGTCGATGGCTCGAGCGGGATATGCAACACTACGCGGAGAAGCATAATCTCGCGCCGGCGAGTTTCATCAACGCCGGGGACGGTCGTCACGAACACCCCACCCAGGAGTTCCTGGATGAGTTCAGTTTCCTCGAACAGACCGGATGGGATCGCAGCAGAATACACGTTGCGCTTGTCGGAGACCTGTTTCACGGAAGAACCGTTCACTCGAAAGTGGACGGTTTACGTATCTTCGAGGAGGTGTACGTCGACCTTATCGCTCCTGACGATCTTGCGATGCCGGCTCACTACGTCGAGCAGATGGAGCATCACGGCTTTCACCTTCGGTTCTTCGAGTCGATTGAGTCGTATCTCGAGCAGGATCAGATCGCCTCGAGCTGGTACTTCACCCGATTGCAGTTGGAACGTATGGGTGACCGGTTGTTAGAGAAGTCGGATTCGTTGAGAGATGCAGTTACGTTTCGAAGGGAGTTCATGAGTCGGCTTCCGGAAGGAACGCGGTTTTTCCATCCGCTGCCGAGGCACAGTGCGACCCCTACTATTCCATCGTTTCTCGACCGTACACAGTTGAACGGTTGGGACGAACAGAGTATGAACGGCTACTTTACCCGAATCGCGCAAATCGGCTTGCTTGCCGGGCATCTCGGCGACGATTTCCGCGGAGAAGCTCAAACGTGGCCGGAGGTTCCTGACGATTTCGTCGAGCAGGTTTCGGCTCGCCCGAAATCCAAGCCGGATTATAAGATCGGAATCAAACCGGTCGAGTCGGGCATCGTCATCGATCATATCGGTCGAGGTAAGGACGTCGAGGCGATCTGGAAACACATCACGAAGATACGATCGATCCTGGGTCTCAACGTAATAAGCTCGCAAGGTGTGTTTCCGTCTGCACGCGACGATCGATCGTATAAGGGATTGATATCGATTCCGAACATAGAACCGTTCGACGAACGCACCATTAAAATGCTCGGTGCGATTGCGCCGGGGTGTACGGTAAACGTCATTTCCAACGGAGCGGTCCAGCAGAAGTATCGGCTGCGGATGCCGCGCCGGGTATACGACTTCGATCAGATATCATGCAGTAACGAGTCGTGTGTGTCCCACCAGGACAACCACGAGAATGCAATTCCCGAATTCCGGCGTAGAAGCGACACCACGTTCGTCTGTCTGTACTGTGAGCGACCGCACGATTTCCAGGACATCTGGCGTACGGATGAGCCCGGATAGTTTGTCGGACATATGACAGGAACTGAATATCGGAAGGGCTTAAGCGCATATTATTGCCGAGACGTATGCATTCCGATGTCGGTGTATACGTCCGATATTCAATTCCGAAGTGAAGTCCGACAAAGTGGTGAGTAGTCGCTCGTCACCGGCCGGGCAGTCGGAAGAGGCGACGAAACAGGCTTCTCAACCAGCGAAAGAACCTGCGGAACGGGCCGGGATTTCGTAAGCCGTCGAGCCTGCCGTATGCCTCACCGAGCTCGTCGGTACTCAGCGCCTTCCGATGGGTGTTCTCTTCGATTTCCATCTCGAGCAGACCCGCCTCATCTTCCTCGTCCATGACTCGGACTGTGATCGAAGTCCATCCGAGCTCACGCGCGGATTCGAGGCGACGATGACCGGCGATCAGCTCGTTGTTGGAGTTGATCACCACCGGATTCATGAGACCGTGCGTTCGCATGCTCTCTTTCAGCGCCGTCAGGTCGCCCAGATCGCGACGGACGCGTTTTCGCACCACAACATCGTCGATTGGTAATTGCATGTGGTTCAATCGAGCAACGGGTTCCCGTCGTCGTCCTCCCCG
>SLAN01000102.1 GCA_007126865.1 Spirochaetales bacterium
CGGTCGCCGCGACCGTCTGACAGGCGACGAACAGCGGCAGGAGAACCGCGGCGAGAACGAGGAGAACAACCGGGCGTTGGCGACTGAGCCGCGTATGACCGGAGGTAGTCCGGCGATTCCGATTCATCACCTAAATATACTGAAAAGACTGCGCCGGAGGGTGATAGCTACGATCTGCGTCAGACCGTGTACTCCGATCACGGCACCGAACGCTGCCGTCCCCAGCTTCCCCCCGGCTCCACCGATAAACGGGGCGGAATACATCAGAATAAGCCCGCAGACCGCTCCGGCCGGCACCATCCACCCGGCGTGCTTGAATCGTTCCAGGCCGCTCATCCCTGCGAACGAGCCGCAGAATGCGCTAACCGCATAGAGGCCGCCGGTTTCGGCTCCGTGTGCGAGCGGCAGCAATAAACCGGCGAGGAGGCCGATGACTCCCGAGGCAAGAACCGGTCCCGCCTTGTATCGATGACTCAGCACGAAGGTCAGCACCGCACCAACGGTCGCATACACGATCAACGGTGCTCCGATACTCCACATGTACACTGCCTCGCCCGGCAGCGGGCGTCTCGAGATCACCGCGGTCGCTACGGTCCCGGCCCAGGCGATCGTTCCGAGCTTACCCCCGAACCCTTTGAACACGTGCTTACTCGCAACGAAGAGTGTTGCGCAGATCGCACCGGCGAGCAGCATCTGCGGATGTCCGAACACCTCCGCGGATGCCATCCCGGCGAACGAGCCGCAGAATGCCGGGGCACCGAGCTCCTTGCGCCAGAGCGAGGCGGCGATACCGACGAGCGATGAGGCGATAACCGCGCCCAGTCCGAGGTCAACGCTCATCCAGAAGGTGATCACCGCACCGAGAACGACAGCTACGAATACCGGTAGCTCCCCGGAGAAGTTGTAACGGTGCGCCGTCTCGGCACTCGAGATGCTTCGCGACCACTCACCGGGAAACGCATAGAGAAGGCCGAGAGTCCAGACGCCGAGTATCAGGAAACCGGTAGATCGTTCACCGGCGCCGACGACGGTGCTCCCGACATAGAGAAGTGCGGTGAAGAGAGCGAGGACGAGAAATCCGCTCGACGAGGCAATAGGTCCGAAGTCCCGAGTCATCGCCCAATCGTACGCGGGAGAAGCCGGTCAGCGTAAGATTTGCCGGGGCGTCCGGCCGGCATTTCGCAGCCGGTTCGTCGGAGGTGCCGGTGTGATGCACTCGGAGGCTGTGCGGATGTCGGAGGACCTTCTACCCTTCCCCGACGGCGAGCAGCTGCTCGTTTCCGTGGTTGTCGGCGGTAACGAGCCGGACCGGACGTCGCCATACGCGGTGGATGTACTCGAGCACCTTTCGGGCGCGCTGCTGGTCGAGTCCCCGGCCGTCGGTCCGATAGTCGTGGCGAAGAGTCAGGACTCCGTCCACGCTGAGCTCTGCGGCATACACTCTCGGCGCGCCGAAGTGGAACTTCGGCGCCAGGATGGTTTCGCGCAGCTCGTGCATATCTCGCTCGCGCACCGTGTACCGTTCGGCGCCGGTGCGATCGCGGCTTTTCGTGTAGGCGAAAAGCTCGAGGCGATCCGCGGTCTCTTCATCGAGGTAGTTGCGCACGAAGCCGAAGTCATCCTCCTCCGACCGGATTCGCATTGCCGCTTCGACGCCTTGCTCTTCGATGATTCGCTCCCATATGACGTACCCGACATGATACGGGTTTATCGCAACCGATACGGTGCGTGAGCCGCCGTACGGGCGGACGACGTCGGAGTGCGCCTTGAGCGCGTCGAGGTAGATCTGCTCCGGCAGGAAATCGGCCTCGCGCAGCATGCGGGCATGCCAGTAGCTCGCCCACCCCTCGTTCATGATCTGACACGCGAACACCGGGTAGAAGTAGAACGACTCTTCGCGTACATCGAGAAAAATATCGCGTTCCCAACCGGCGAGATCGGGGGCGTAATTGGCGATGAACCACAACAGATCGTACTCCGGATGCGGTGGAATCGAGGCGCGACTGCCCTCGCGGGGTCTCGGCCGGCGTTCTTCACTCGACTCGCCGGGCAGCGTCGAGTAACGTCCACGGAAGCCCGTCGGTCTTTTCGTCTCATCGCGCTCGACAAATTCGGGATACTGAGACCGTGCCAATCCGCGTCCGGAGTCGATGTGCTGCTCCAGTGCGAGAGCGGCATCGAGCACCTCCTCGACCGTCGATTTTCCGTGCCGTTCGATCGCCGACTCGATTCGCCGCGCCCGTTCGGCCGCCTGCTCGACGATCCGGTAACCGACCTGCGACTGCATTCGGTCGAACAGCTCGTTTTTCTTCGAAAAGTCTGCATGAGCGAGTACGTGGGCGGTCACGAGAGTGTTCTCGGCAATACTGTTGTCCTCGATCAGATAGGCGCGATTCGGATTGCCGGGAAAGACCACCTCAAAAATCCGTGAGGCGCCCATGCGGTGCTGCACGTACTGATAGATGTAGCGCACGCCGAACGACCAGTGAGGCATCCGGACCGGCAGGCCGTAGACGGCGACTTCCATCATGAAACTGGTCGGCACTACCTCGAAGTCGACCGGATGGAAGTCGAGACCGTTCTCGCGGGCGAGCCCCTCAAAGCGCTGGATATACTCCTTCAGCCTCGTACTACTCATCGTCTATTCAGCCGTCTCTACTCGGCGGGCGTCTCGGCCGCTGCCTGCCGATGGAAGAAGGCACGAATCGCCTCCCAGACGTCCGAATCGCCGTGCACCGTATAGCTGGCCACGGGGAAGTTGCGCGATTCGAGCGACCGAAAGAGGCGGCCGGTTTCCGACTTCCGCGACTCGAACGGGTTCTGCGGTGTTTCGACGAACCCCATGAAGTTCACCATCGATCCGAGCTCGGAGAGTGCGGCATCGGCGGCTTCGCGATCGTCTCCGAAGTTGTCACCATCGGATGCGTAGAAGAGATAGAGATTGTAACGCGCCGGTGAGTAACGCTCGTGGAAAACATCGATCGCGAGACGGAACGCCGTTGATGCGATCGTGCCGCCGGTCGCCGATACCTGGAAGAACTCCTCCTCGCC
>SLAN01000293.1 GCA_007126865.1 Spirochaetales bacterium
CCCATGAGACTCCCTCCCTGAGCATATTTCGAAAGGAGTCTCTCAGACCATGTCCCTAGCCGTCTAGTACTAGACAAATGTTTACTAGATAAAAATTACGTATCATGTGCGTTTGCCCTGCCGATTCAATGAGTGTCCGTTGTGCCGCGAGTATCTCCGGCAGTACGCTGCTGTGTTCCCCATCTTGCATATTATGCCTGCCGCTTCTCTGCCCTATCAGACCCCGTGACGGGGCGGTTCGTCAAGGAAATTCACCATATTTCGTGTAATGGAGTTTTGCAATATGTGTGCCAATATCTTGTCCACGTGCGATAGAGTTCGCCGCATGGCGGTATTATTTGTTCTTTTACCGATATTTGCACCGAACAGTGATCGCCTCCCGGCTCGATTCCCCGCTGCTCCCTCGTGATCTCAAACAATGCAGATTGCATTCCCATCGATGATCTATGCATTGCCGATGCACTTTGAATTGCTGATGTGCCCGTGCTACGATCGAGTGCGAGGCAACCGGTGAGACGGATCGTTTACCGGGTGTTGCACTGGAGCTGGGAGCTGCCGCAGACGCTTCTCGGGGCGCTGATATTCGCCTGCGTTCGTGCGTTCGATCGGAACGTGTCGACGCAAGGCGGGCCGCTCGCGACACTCGTAACCCGCACCGTGCGGTTCAGGGGAGGGATCTCACTCGGAATGTTTGTCGTGACGACAGACTATCGCCGCCTGTATCGGGCGGTACCGGCGGGGGCACAGCGACGGCTCGATGCTCATGAGCTCGGTCATGTGAAACAGTCCTTAATGCTCGGACCGCTGTACCTGCCGCTCGTGGGAGTGCCTTCGATCTCGCGTGCCGCACTTCTGCGCTTCAGCCGACGCCGCGGCGGAGCGTTCGCTGCTCGATGGGGACATACCCGATGGTACTACAGCGGCTACCCCGAGCGTTGGGCCGATCGCCTGGCGGGTATCGATCGCGCCTGTCGGGAATCGAGCGCGAGCTGTTCGCAGTCCGATGTCGATGTGTAGATCCGATACTCAACTCCGACGCGAAGTACCAAGAACTGGTCGCCCTCAGCCGCTGGTCGCCCCAGCCGCCGGTCGCCCCACCCGCTAGTCGCCCCAGCCGCTAGTCGCCCCACCCGCGCGAGAGCGCATGCGCGCTCCACGCAATGAAATACGAGCTACGCCAGCGCCGATCACCGAACCGTATCGTTTCAGCACGACCGGCTCCACCGGAAGCAGCGAACGCTGTATCGCCGTTGCTTCCCGTTTCGCCGGCACCGGGGCCGCCTGCGTAGATTACACGCCCTCCGGCACCATGCACGATCGCGACACCGGCGGCGGTGTCCCACTCCATGCACGGCGCCATTCGCGGGTACACATCGGCGGCGCCTTCGGCGATCATGGCGAACTTGGCCGCACTCCCGGCCTGGACTAACTCGACCGTCACAGAATGCCGCCGGAGGGCCTCGATCCACGCTCGCGTCTCCGCGTTCAGGTTGTGCCTGCTCGCTACAACGCGCAGCGTGAGATCGGAAGAGCTATCCCGTGACGAATCCGGGCCGTCTCCGATACTCGATCTGCGCGGCGCTGCCGGCGGCATGCGGTCGGTCGGACGAGGCAGGCGCTCCCCGGCCCCGAGCGCGCTCTCGGGCGCTCGGGCGATTTCGGTCATCGTCCCGGAGAGCCTTACGCTCGCGATCTCCGGCCCGCCGATGTATACCGCCTCCTGTATCGGTAGTGCGATTACACCGAGGGTCGGCACCTCGCGATCCATGAGCGCTATGCTCACGCCGAATTCGTCGCCCCGTTCGATGAAGCCGCGCGTACCGTCGAGTGGGTCGACAAGGAAATAACTGGACCACGAGCTGCGATCTTCGGGCGACGGTAAGGGGTGTTCCTCGCTCACAATCGGAAGCTCGGATACGGCGCGTAGTCGCGATCGTATGATCCGGTCTGCCTCGAAGTCGGCACGCGTTACCGGTGAGTTGTCATCCTTCGTATCGACCTCAAAGTCACCGGAGAGCACACCGAGGGCGTTCATTCCCGCGTCGCACGCTGCGGCGACCAGCGCCGGAATTACCGAATCGCTCACGACTTACGCCCGGTCATCGTCCGATTCCCGTATACGAGAAGCCGAGCGTTGTCGCCTGTTCGCGATCGAGGGTGTTGCGTGCGTCAACGATACAGTTGCCCTTCATGAGACGTTTTGCTTTCTCGAGATCCAGATTTCGGAACTCGTTCCACTCAGTCAGAATGGTCAGACAGTCGCTGCCTTCGATTGCCTCGAATTCGTCGTCGTGGTAGGAAATCCGGTCACCGAAGAGCTTCCTGAAGTTATCCATTGCCTCCGGATCGTGCGCGCGCACACGGGCGCCGCCGTCGAGCAGGTGTTCGACGATGCGGATCGCCGGACTCTCGCGGATATCGTCGGTCTCCGCTTTGAACGCGAGCCCGAGCACGGCGACCGTCCGGCCGTGCAAAGCACCGAGTGCCTTTTCGATCTTCTCGGCGACGCGCACTTTCTGTGCATCGTTGGCACGGATGACCTCGCGTATGACACTCATCTCGACTCCGACCCTGTCGCCGGTCGAAACAATTGCCTTGGTATCCTTCGGGAAGCAGCTGCCGCCGTACCCCGGCCCCGGGTGCAGGAATTTCGGACTGATACGGCCGTCCATTCCCATTGTCTTTGCGATGGCGTGTATGTCCGCGCCGCATGCCTCGGCGAGATTCGCCATCTGGTTAATAAACGTGATTTTCGTTGCGAGGAAGGCGTTCGATGCGTACTTGATCAGCTCGGCGGTCTCGAGATTACACCAGACAATCGGCGTCTCGATCAGATAGAGCGCCCGGTACACATCCTCCATGAGCTTGCGTGCCCGCGCGCCATCCGGTCCTTCGGCGTCGTATCCGATTACGAGGCGGTCGGGATGAAAGAAGTCCTGCACCGCCTTCCCTTCGCGAAGAAACTCCGGATTGGACACCACGGCGAACTGACCGTGCGCAGCCCGTCTTCGCAACTCCTCTCCGATCCATCGATTCGTACCGACCG
>SLAN01000222.1 GCA_007126865.1 Spirochaetales bacterium
TGAGAAAGCTTTGTCGATCCTTAAAGGTGTTGAGCGCCTCCACCCGTGTGGCGACCGGATCGGGGGCCTCCTCGGCCCTATCGGTCGCGGACTCGCTCTTCGCGGCGTGCGCCATCGCCTCCGCGAGCCGCTCTTCCATTTCCTCGGCCTCGAACGAAAGCAGGCGATGTTCCTCGATCTGCTCGAGCATCGGCAGCAGGTTCTCCCGCTGCTGGCGCACGAAGTCCTCCCATATGAAGTCGCTCGCCCCGAGCAGAAGTGCGAGCTCGCTCTGCATATCGCGGTCCGACAGGAGCCGGCGCAGATCGGGTGCCGCCTCGGTTTCACCGAGGTCCTGAATCAGCCGGTCGAATCGTTCCATCGCCGCGTACGGATCGGGCGCCCGGTCGAGCACGAAGGTGAATTGCTTGGTCAGGAGGATGCTGAGCCGGATGCGGTCGAGTCGCACGCGATCGCGGATCGGTGCCCCGCTCGGACCCACAACATCGAAGAAATCGCGAATCTCGGTACCGACAGTCTCTATATCCACCCGCTCGATCGAGATATTGTGCAGGCTCAGCGCGTGGCTGAAGCTGTACAGGAAGAAGGGGGTGTCGGCGGTCCGGATCGAGAATCGCGTGATCGATCCGGCGCCGGCCGTCTCCTCGATATGAATCGGAGCAAGTGTCTGTCCCTCGCTCGGCGGCAGCTCGGCGATTCGCGCGGCGACTTCCTCCGCAACGAGTCGTCGGCCGGCCTCGTCGCCGTGCTCGGCGAGCGTATCGAACAGCCGGCGGAACGAAGCCTCGAGGCGGGAGGCAAACTCATCCCACCCGCGATCGGGGGTAAGCGCGCCGGCGAACCGGTCGACGATCACCTTCATCCCGGCGGGCGGCTGCGGTGTACGGCCGATACCGGCCCCCCCGCCGGCGGACCGGCGGCGGCCGAATAGCGAGCGCCCGAACGGGCTCGGCGTTCTGCCGCCGGTTCGACGTACGCTATTGCCGGTGTCGAGGAGCGAGGCGTCGATCTGGAGGGTGTATACCTCGCCCCGAACGATCGAAAGGCCTGCCGACGAGAGCAGCCCGGTGATCATACTGAACAGGCCGCGTCGATCGTGGCTGACCA
Source organism: Spirochaetales bacterium (assembly GCA_007126865.1). Taxonomy (GTDB): domain Bacteria; phylum Spirochaetota; class Spirochaetia; order DSM-27196; family SKKC01; genus SLAN01. Next base: position 1,108 of record SLAN01000222.1, read on the forward strand.
CGGTGACGCTACACGAAGCGGGGTCGCCGGTGAGAGTGAGTACGTACGGTTTCTCGGGCGAGAGCGCGCGGATCGCGACGATATGCTCATCGATCTCGCTGTCTTCGAAATCGCTGCGATACGCGTCCGGCGCGTGCTCGAGGATGGACGTTTTGAGCTCGTTCATTGCCATCGGCTACCGGCATGGTACTATCGGCTATGCGCGAGGGGCAACGTCGGGGTACGATGGCGTGTATGGCAGAATCCGTTGAGCTTTCTATCGATCGATCCGCGCTCGAATGCGATGCAACCGAGCGGTTTCTCAGGTACGTGAGGGTGCCGACGACGAGCGACCGGCAGAGCCCGGATACCCCTTCCACCCCCGGCCAGTGGGAGCTCGCCCGGCATCTCGAGCGGGAGTTGCGCGAGCTCGGAATTACCGATGTCGAGCTCGATGAATGCTGTTACCTGATCGCGCGGCTGCCTGCGAGCGAAGGGTACGAGTCGGCGCCGACAATCGGGCTGATGGCCCACGTGGATACCGCCTCCGACGTCAGCGGCGAGGGGGTGAGGCCGCAGGTACACGACCGGTACGACGGGCGGCCGATCGAGCTGCCGGCCGGATATACGATCGATCCGGCCGACTATCCGGAGCTGCTCGAATACCGGGGACAGACCATTATCACCAGCGACGGGTCGACGCTCCTCGGTGGTGACGACAAGGCGGGGGTCGCGGAAATCATGGCGGCGGTCGCCTATCTCGTGGAGCATCCGGAGATATCGCATGGGGAGCTCGAGATTATCTTTACTCCCGACGAGGAGACCGGGCTCGGTATGAACCGCTTCCCGAAGGAGAAGCTGCACAGCGTCGCCTGCTATACACTCGACGGACAGGCGGAAGGACTCGTGGAGGCCGAATGCTTCAATGCCTACCACGTGAAAGTCTCCTTTACCGGCACGGCGATTCATCTCGGCTACGCGCGCGGGAAGTTGGTGAACGCCGTATCGATGGCCGCCGCGTTCATCGGCCTGCTTCCGCGATCGGAGAGTCCGGAGGCTACCGACGGCTACTACGGCTACTACTGCCCGCTGGAGATTCGGGGTGGGTTGGAGTCGGCTACGCTAGATGTCTTTATCCGCGATCACGACGACGAGATCGCGAAGCGGCGTGTCGCCGCTCTCGACCAGTTTGCTCGAGCAGTCGAGGCCGCATTCCCGGGCGGGACGGTCGCAACCGAGAGTCGAAAGCAGTACTCGAATATGTTCGAGCGCGTCTCGAGCGAGCCGAGGGTCATGCAGAAACTCGAGGCGGCGATGCGGGCGACCGGTATCGAGCCGACCCGCCATGCGATTCGCGGCGGTACCGACGGCTCGCGCCTGACCGAGATGGGTATCCCGACGCCGAACGTGAGCTCGGGACAGCACAACATGCACTCCCGCTACGAATGGGTCGCGACTCCGGCGCTCGCCCGGTCGGCGGAGCTCGTGATCCAGCTGGCCCGCGGCTGGGCGGTCGACGGCGGCTGAACAGGTCACGGCGGCTCGATGCTCGACGCGTAGCGTATCGCGGCTGTATGCAATCCGAGTGAGTATGTATACGGCGTTACGACGAAAATTTCGCGATTAATGCCTTCGCGGCCGATTCAGCGGTTCGATCCGGCGTCGAATTTCGCGAAAGTCGCCCGATGTCAAGCAATCTGCACCCGGTAGCGACACGAAATTTCACCGGAAGCTTGCAAAAGTGCGCCGGTAACCCATATACTTCCGCGCAGTAAATTTATTCAGAAGGAGTGCGAAATGCGTACGACTATGCATATGCACGGGCGGTTGGCGACGCTGGCCCTCGTCCTGGTTTTTGTGTTCGTCGGAATGGCGGCGTTCGCGGGTGGCGCTCAGGAGGCGGCCGTCGAGCGCGACACGATAACGATCGCCATCGGCGCA
>SLAN01000145.1 GCA_007126865.1 Spirochaetales bacterium
CAATTTTATCTGCCAACGATGCAGACTTTGCAATGGCCGCATAAATTATAGCGGTCACGGGCTACCGTAACGCTGTTCCGAGGTGCGGTTCGCCTGACATAAACCGGAACTTGCCCCGGCACGCGCCCGGCCGCGTCGGGGGACACAATTGTCGGGCTCTGGCATCCGGCCGGCTTCAGGGCCTGCGCCAACCCGGGTGCCGAGACTTTTCAAGCAGGACCTAAGCCTGTAGAGGTCTTCAGACGGCTCAGTCGGACGCGGGTTCGATTCCCGCCACCTCCATTCTCAATGGCCGTCAGGACGTTGGTCGTGCACACCGTAGTTCCGTTCGCCTGCGCGTGCTATCCGTGGCTCGTGTAACACAACCGACGAAAGAACTTAGCCGATACCATTCTTTTCAGTAGCCGTTCGAGTACAGTCGTGCGTATCATCTGTGAGCGTCATGCAAGGTCGCGTCAATGAGTCTGTGGAATCGGACGAGCATTCCGCGTCGCGCGATCGACGACTGTAGTCATCAAATGAGTGTCACGAATATCGTCGGTTGCCCGACGGGGGGAAGTACATGGCAGACATAGTTGTATTCGGGACGGCAGATACTGCATCACTTGCGCATTTCTACCTTAGACACGATAGCCCGCACAACGTGATTGCATTCACTGTTACGACCGACTACATGCCGCCGGAAGGGGAGTTTGAGGGGCTTCCGGTGGAGCCGTTTGAGTCGCTGCCGGATCGATATCCACCCACCACAGTGAAGCTCTTTGCGCCGATGACGTTTCGTAAGATGAACCGGCTTCGGCAGGGAATTTACGAGCAAATCCGGACTCACGGTTACGAGCTGATCACGTATGTCAGCAGTAGAGCTACACTCTTTCCGGAAACCCGAATCGGCTCGAACTGCTTCATACTCGAGAACAACACAGTTCAGCCGTACGCGCAAATCGGAGACAACACCACTCTATGGAGCGGCAATCACATCGGACATCATACCGTTATTCGGGATCACGTGTTTATCACAAGCCATGTGGTCATCGCCGGACACTGTGATATCGGCAACAACTGTGTTCTCGGGATCCACAGCACACTTCGCGACGGGATTACCCTCGCCGAAGGCACCATGGTGAATATGGATGCGAGCGTTAGGGTCGATACCGAGCCCTGGTCGGTCTATGACGGAGTGCCGGCGGTTAAGCGTGCGGTTCGGAGCGATAGAATGGCGTCATAAACGGGCTTCGCGAGAAGCGTTCACCAGGCAGTCTGTCGGACGTCACTTCGATAATGAGTATTGGAGGTATATGCCGACATCTGAGCGCTACTCCCACTCAATAGTGGCCGGAGGTTTGCTGGATACATCGTAGACTACCCGTCCAACCTCCGGAACCTCGTTCGTGATTCGTGCACTGATCTCCAGGAGATCGCGGCTCTCCATCGGGTACACGTCGGCTGTCATGCCGTCGGCGCTGCTCACCGCGCGCAAGGCGACGACCGAGCCGTACGCACGAGTGTCACCCACCACTCCTACCGAGCGAACGGGCAATAGCACCGCAAACGCCTGCCATATCTTGTCGTAGAGGGCCCGAGCTCGCAGCTCTTCAGTGTAGATCGCGTCGGCATGTTGAAGAATGCGTACCCGTTCCGCTGTGATTTCCCCGAGAATACGAACGGCTAATCCCGGACCCGGAAATGGATGCCGGCCGACAACTGACTCGGGCAAGCCGAGCACCCGTCCGAGCTGCCTCACTTCGTCTTTGTAAAGCTTCGAAAGCGGCTCGATAATCGATCCGGCCTCACGTTTCTCGATCACCAGTGGTGATCGTACATTGTGATGGCTCTTGATGACTTCTGCATGCGTGCCAACGCCCTTCCCCGACTCAATCAGATCGGTGTAGAGCGTACCCTGGGCCAGCAGATCCTCGCCGATCTTCCGCTCGGCAAGCTCCTCTTGCTGGACAGTCATGAAGAGATCTCCTATGATCTCGCGTTTTCTCTCGGGATCGGCAACGTTTCGAAGTGCCGAAAGGAAGCGCTCTCGAGCGTCTATGATATGGAGGTGGGTTGCACCAAGCGCCTCGAGGCCCTGTCGCACTTCGTCGGTTTCACCTTTCCGCATAAGCCCGGTGTCGATGTACATGAGGTGCACCTGATCAGGGTCGAGTGCGTCGAGCAGGAGTGCGCCCGTGACGGTCGAATCAACTCCTCCCGATATCAGAACAAGCACCGACCGATTCCCGACGGCATTACGGACTTCAGCGCGCACCTGTTCGACATAGCGATCCATGCTCCAATCGCGCGCAGCACCGCAGATTCCGGCGACAAAGTTCTCGAGTATGCGATTACCATACTCGCAGTGGGTCACTTCCGGGTGAAACTGAATACCGAGAATTCGTTCGGATACCGAACGTACCGCGGCCGGAATACCTGAGCTCGATTCGGCGAGTACTTCGTAACGGTCCGGTAAGGAGGAAAGGCTGTCGCCGTGACTCATCCAACTGACAAAACCGTCGGGCACTCCCCGGAAAAGCGGATGAGCCTCGGCCTCGTTGCGAAACCGTAGCGGCGCCCGCCCGTACTCACGCCGCGATGCGCGCTCGACAGCACCCCCTGCTCTCTCGATGAGCTGGTGAAGCCCGAAACAGATTCCCAGAATGGGCACATCCGGCGACAGCACGCTCTCGTTCACTCTCGGCGCATCCGGCTCGTGGACGCTCGCGGGACTTCCGCTGAGTATTATCCCTTTCATGTCGCGCCGTATCGACTCCGGTATTGGCTCTGTACCGGGAAGCACCTCGCTGTACACACCGAGATCACGGATACGGCGTCCGATGAGCTGTGTGGTCTGACTGCCGAAATCGAGTACGACTATGGTGTCCATGGGCTTCGCCGAATTATCGTTTGATCGCGATCGCTTCCAACGCTCACGATGTCGATCGGGGCCTCGACTCGACTCTCGATAAACCGAATATAATCCTGCGCCCGTCCCGGCAGCTCGTCGTATCGTTTCGCATCGG
>SLAN01000311.1 GCA_007126865.1 Spirochaetales bacterium
GAGAAAGACGGCGGTATAAACGGTCGCGGTGGGGGAGTCTTCAATGTGCTCTACCAGTGGAAGCGGATACACCTTTCCCGAGCTTCCTTGATATACCCGGCCTTCGAGGTACATCGGATGCGGCGTCGGCCTGCCGGTACGATACGTCGGGATTTCAACTGGCTGGACCCAGATGCGAGCTGTCGTACTCGTCACAGTCGGTCTTGCCGCCTCATCGATGAAGATTACGTCGTTGATCGTCCTGGATTGAGTCCTGTTCATCCGTTGGATCCCTTTGCGTCGATGCTGCCCATAGTTCAATGACCATACGCCGGACTTCCGACGATGAGAATGGACAGCGGCGCAAAAACATGGATAGAATTCGTCTCGATGTTCAACATAGACCGTCCGGAGCGGCGAGACGGTTTTCCCCAGGAGACTCTATACGTCGTTCCGCGCAAACTCCTGCACCGTGCGCGTGCCAATCCTGCACTTCACGGCCTTACGGTGACCGACGCCGGAATGTTCCCGAACGCACGCTTCCACCTCAGGCGGCGCGAATCCGGCTGCGATGAGCACATCTTTATAATGTGCACCGAGGGCACGGGGTTCGTGTCACTTCCGGATCGCGATGTGGAGCTGGTGCCGGGCTGTGCGGTTACCGTCCCGTCCGGTGCACCCCATGAGTATGGAGCCGACCGTGATAATCCATGGACAATTTACTGGATGCATGTCGTGGGAGATTTCGTTCCGGTCTACATTCCGCACCTTCAGTCGGGTCGCGCGGTCGAGGTGCCGCCTGAGTGCGACGATTTCGTCATCCTGCTCTTCCAACGTATCTTCTCTCTTCTTTCCCGCGGAACAGCCGAATCGTACCTTACGACGGCAAGTGCCGCTGCCGAACTTATTCTTTCGAGCATTTATCTCGGCAACCGCTCAAGCTCCGACCGTACCCATGCTGCCGGTTCGCACGAAGTCGAGGATTTGATCGCCTATATCCAGGACCACCTGGAGGAGCGCATTACCCTGGAACATTTATGCTCCCGTTCGCACCTTAGTGTCTCGCGCATTTCCCAGCTCTTTCGTGAAATGACCGGACACGCACCGATCGAGTTCGTTCAACACCAGAGAGTTCAGCGGGCGTGTTACTACCTTGACGCGACGACCGAACCGATAGGGTATATTGCCGAGCAGGTCGGCTTCGAGGACCAGTTCTACTTCTCGAGGGTGTTTCGTAAAGTAACCGGCATGCCACCACGCGAATATCGTAAGAGCCGCAGCAATTGAACTTCGAATTGGGAAATTGTCCATAATTTTGTCATCGCCTCCATGTTCACGCGTCTCCAGCAGACATAGCCTGAGGCATCAATTGAGGAGGATTGCCAGCATGGTACCCAGGAAATTATCGAGTCGGTTGCCGCGGTTCATCCTGCTGCTTCTTGTTACAGGTCTGGTCGCGATCGTGGTCGCAGCCTGTGGCGGTGCAGCTGACGAGCAAACTGAAGGCGAAGTGACTATTGAGATGTGGACGCACGATGCACTCTACATTCAGTACTTCGAGAAGCGGGTTGCAGGGTTAAACGAACAAAACGATGATCTCAACATTACCCTCGTGGCGGAGGAGATGCCTGATCCGATCACATCTTTCGTTTCCGCGTACATTGCGCGCGAGAATCTGCCGGATATGATCGGGGTGGAGCAGGGAGAGTTCCCGATTTTAATGGAGGACGATGTCGTCGCGGATGTCCTTGTCGACCTGACTGACCGTATCGGGGATCGATATTCGGACTTTGTCGAGGGCAGATGGGCGCTCTATACACATGACGATCGAATCTACGGAGTTGAAAGCGCGCTGAGCGCGGTGGCGTACTACTATCAGCCGGCGATCTTCGAAGAACATGGGCTCGACATTCCCACAACCTGGGACGAGTATGTCGCGGTAGGACGGGAGCTCGGAGCAGAGGGAATCTCCATCGGAGTAGCTGACAACATGGCGAGCGGTCTCTTCGGAATGATGTTCCTCCAACGAGGAGGACAGTACTTCGATGAGGATGCAAACCTCGTGTTCGGCGAGGGCCGGAATCGCGAATACGCGGTAGAGGTGCTGAACACGATCAGGGAGCTTCTTGATGAGGGCGCGCTCTTCGTTGTCTATGGAGATGAGTTCTGGGGTTCTACAATTCCCACGGCGTTCAGCGAAGGACGCCTGGCAGGGATCATCATGCCCGACTGGTACAATACGTCGCTGCTTCAACCAGGTGTCGAGGACATGGCTGGCGAATGGCGTGTTGGGCCGATGCCGCTGTGGGACGATCCGGACGCACACACAACAAGCGTCTGGGGCGGTACCGGGTTCGCGATTACCCAGGCATCCGAGCATCAGGAGATTGTCTGGGAGATTATCGATGACGGCTACATGAGCCTCGACGGTCAGCTCGACCGATATGCAACCATCGGATTCTTTCCGACGAAGTACGAGGCTCTCGCTCACCCGGACATTGTCGATGTCGAACACGCCTTCTACGGCGGACAAAACATAGGACAGGTCATCTCGGATGTCGCCCTGGATACGCCGCCGTTGTGGCAGAGTCCGGCGCGAGCATCATTCAACTCCGCACTCGGAGATACCCTTGTTCCGTTTATCGACGGTGATATATCGGCGGAAGAGCTTGTCGACGAGGTTGTCCGGATTACCGAACAGGATGCCGGACTGTAGTAGCTCGAGCCGAAACGAAGTTCAACGCGCGGCGATGAACTTCCCACGCTTAAGCCGGGGGCGAAATCCTACTTGTCCCCGGCTGTCCGGGAGATGTAGGTATGGCAACCAGTGACGTTACGGTACATCGCGACGGGAGGCTCACACGAGCTACCCTTACCCCTTACACGTTCATAGCTCCGGCCTACGGACTTTTTTTCGCGTTCATGCTCGGGCCTGCGCTATTCGCCATTGCCATCAGCTTCTTTCGCTGGGGTGGGCTTCGTCCGCCCGAGTTCATCGGGATAGCGAATTACCAGAGAATCATTGCGGACGATGTATTCTGGATCTCGGTTCGCAATACGATCACTTACTCGGCGTCGAGTCTCTTTGTCGTCATGCCGCTGGCCCTGCTTCTGGCGATCGCTTTGAACTCGCCGACGCTCAGGATGAAAACGTTCTGGCGTGCGGTGTATTTCGCACCGATTGTAACCTCCACGGTGGCGATCTCGCAGACCTTTCTCATGCTCTTCAGTCGTGAGTTCGGTCTGATCAATATCACGCTGATGCGCATGGGCGTTGAACCGTTGGATTGGCTCGGGTCGCGCGCTCTGGCACGCATTCCGGTCATTATCGTGATCATTTGGCGCTGGACCGGGCTCACATCCATCTACTTCCTTGCAGGCCTCCAGGGGATACCCGCTGATCTGTATGACGCGGCGCAGGTCGATGGTGCGAACCGATTGCTGCAGTTCTGGCACATTACCCTTCCGCAGCTGCGTCCGATGACGCTCTTCGTGAGTGTAATCGTCCTGATTGGATCGCTGCAGGTCTTCGACGAACCGCAGATCCTTACCGGCGGCGGTCCGGCGAACGCGACGCGAAGTGTGGTTCAGTATCTCTATCTCCGCGGAATCGAGCAGTTCCGCTTCGGCTATGCTGCCACAATCGGTTTCATCCTGTTTGTATCAATCTTCCTTCTCTCGATGGTGCAGATGGGCGTCTTCCAGAAGAAGACAAGCTGAACAGGGAGGACAATGCTTATGGCAACCCCGCGACCTTCGACTGTGGTATCTCCCGGACGACATCGGTTTCTGTCCGGCCTGGCCGATCTCGGAATGAACTTCGCGGTCGCTATCGGGGGAATCTTCATGATCCTCCCGTTCGTGTGGATGGTTAGCGCCTCGTTCAAGACGACCACCGAGATATTTCGGCCGGCTACATTGCTTCCGTCGAGCTTCAATCTCAACAACTATCTCGACCTGTTCACTCGCTGGCCATTTGCGCAGTGGTTTACGAACAGCCTGATCGTCGCCGGCGCAACGACGATGGCGGTGCTTTTCTTCTGCAGTCTGGCGGGATTCGCGTTCTCGAAGTATCGCTTTCGCGGCCGAAAGCAGCTTTTTTTCGGGCTTCTCGGATCGGCGATGATTCCGTTCCCGATCCTCGTTATCCCTCTGTTTGTCATCGTGAGCAATCTCGGATGGACCAATTCAATGGTAGCCCTGATTGTGCCATTCATGGCGCCCGCGATCGGTATTTTTCTCATGAAGCAATACATGGAGTACGTTCCGCAGGAGATGCTCGATTCCTCGAGGATGGACGGCGCAAGTGAGTTTCGTATCTATGCCCAGATTGTTCTGCCTATCGTCGGTCCGGGTTTGGCGACGCTTGCGATCATTACCTTTCTCAACAGCTGGAACAGCTTTCTGTGGCCGCTGGTTGTTGTGAGGCGCGAAGTATCCATGACCCTGCCGGTCGGCATGGCGAACATGCTCACCGCCGTCTCGGCAGGCTCGGCGCGCCCGTATGGGCCCGCCATGGCGGCGGCGACACTCGTCTGCATTCCGACGGTCGCCGTGTTTCTGCTTGTGCAGCGCTACTACATTGCAGGGATTGCCTCAGGCGCGGTGAAGTAATGCCGCGTCCGGCCGGCTATCCCCGCAACACAAGGAACTCATTCGTGAAAGAATCAGAAACAACTGACCTCAGCGGTACGTGGCACGTTCAGCTCGACCCCGACGATCGCGGATTGCGCGAGCGATGGTTTGAGCAGTTCCCCGAAGACGGGATCGTGACGGTCGCGCTGCCGGGGAGCCTTCAGGAGCAGCGGGTCGGGGATCTTCCCGGACCCGGAACGACGTGGGTCGGGAACCAGTTCGATAAGGCGTTCTACCACGAGGATCGATACAAACCGTACCGGCAGCCGGAGTCGTTCAAGTTTCCGTACTGGCTGCAGCCCGACCGGCGCTACATCGGTCCGGCCTGGTTTACCCGCACGTTCGAGCTGGCGCCCGATAAAGAGGGACGTCGCATCGTCCTCTTGCTCGAACGACCCCACTGGGAGACCCGCGTATATCTGGACGGTAAGTACATCGGCAGCAACGACAGCCTTTCGGTCCCGCATGAATACGATCTCGGTACGGAGGTCAAGCCGGGAGAGCATTCGCTTGTCATTCGCGTGGATAATCGACTGCTCTACAACGTCGGACCGAATGCGCACAGCGTATCCGATCATACGCAGGGTAACTGGAACGGAATCGTGGGGCGAGTCGAGCTGCGTTCGGAGAGTCCGGTCTGGATCGAAGATGTCCAGGTCGTTCCCTCCATTCGCAGAAGGTCAGCGACTGTCCGTGTCGAAATCGGCAACCGCACCGGGAACGTCGTACTCGGAGAAGCCGAGGTCTCGGCGTCGTACATGATCGGTTCCGCACGCGGCAGCGCCAACTCGGAGATCACCGAGAATGTGGCCGGACCGGACAATCTCCGCGGCTCCGGCAACTCAATGCAGGCGGGATTCGAGATACCGCGTTACGGCACAACGATTTACCGCGAGCTCCGGTTCGTCGAGGATGTGCCCCTTTGGGATGAGTTCATCCCCGAGTTGGTGACCGTCGATGTAGCGCTTTCTGCGAAGTCGATTGATGCCGGAAGGTCGTACAACGACAGCCATCGGCTGCAAACCGGTCTGCGCGAGGTGAGTGCGGAAGACAAAGAGCTCCGAATCAACAACAGAAAGCTCTTTCTGCGCGGTACGCTCGAATGCTGCGTTTTTCCTCTGACCGGCTACCCACCGACGGACGTAGACAGTTGGAGCAGAATCTGCGACAGAATCAAGGAGTACGGGCTGAATCATCTCCGGTTTCATTCGTGGTGTCCTCCGGCAGCAGCATTTGAGGCCGCCGATCGCGCCGGCGTCTATCTGCAGGTCGAGTGTCCCGCGTGGGCAAATCAGGGCGCGAGCGTTGGTGAGAACGCACCGTTCGACGACTGGCTTTTCCGCGAAGGGGAGCGAATCGTCCGGGCGTACGGGAATCATCCATCGTTCATTATGATGGCGTACGGTAACGAGCCTGCAGGTCGCATCGAGGAGTTCCTCGGACTCTGGGTTACACATTGGAAATCCCGCGATTCGAGGCGGGTTTATACCAGTGGCGCCGGCTGGCCGGCAATCCCGGAAAACGACTATCACAACATCCCGGAGCCGAGAATTCAGGCGTGGGGAGCCGGACTCGATTCACGAATCAATGCCCTGCCACCGGCAACCGTCACCGACTACTCGCCTTCGGTCGACGCGCAAGACCGCGTCATCGTGAGCCACGAGATCGGTCAGTGGTGCGTATTCCCGAACTTCGATGAGATTCCGAAATACAGCGGTACGTTGAAGCCGAAGAATTTCGAAATCTTTCGAGACTTCCTCGAAAAGAAGGGCATGGGAGACCAGGCACGCGATTTCCTGCACAGCTCCGGTCGGCTTCAGGTGCTGGCCTACAAGGAGGAGATCGAATCGGCACTTCGTACGCCCGGATTCGGTGGTTTTCAGCTGCTCGGGCTCAACGACTTTCCCGGTCAGGGAACCGCGCTCGTGGGGGTGCTCGATCCGTTCTGGGACGACAAGGGGTATGTCACCGGCGACGAGTTCAGGGAGTTCTGTGGCCCTTCGGTGCTGCTCGCCAGGCTTCCCAGGCGCTGTTATCGAAGCAGCGAAGTACTCGACATCGCAGTCGACATTGCACACTACGGTGAGTCGGAGCACGACGGCGTTCGGGTGCAATGGCGGATCGAATCCGACGCCGGACACAAGGTTGTCTCTGGAGAGTTTTCCCATGACGCTGTCGTGGTGCGAGGATTGACGAGGATCGGCCGGCTTTCGCAGGCGCTTGGCGAGCTCAATGTCGCCCGGAGGTATCAATTAATACTCGAGTGCCCGCAGTTTGATATCCGGAATCGATGGGACTTCTGGGTTTTTCCCGATATGCTGCACCCCGATACTTCCCATGCAGCGAGCGAACGTGCCGAGACCCCTGATGGTCGTAGAGCGCGGAAACCGGATCGGTCTGAGCGCTCGGCGTCCGACCTGAAACCGGACGTCCTTGTAGTGCGGGAGCTCGACTCGTCGGTCTACGATCGGATTAGCGCCGGTGCGACGGCTCTGTTTGTTCCGCCGGCGGAAACGGTGAAGAGCGACGTCGAGCTCGGGTTTTCCCCCGTCTTCTGGAACACCGCGTGGACCAACGGACAGGCTCCACACACCCTCGGCCTCGTGTGTGACCCTGGACACCCGTGTCTCCGCCACTTTCCGACGCAAAACCATTCGAACTGGCAGTGGTGGGAGCTCATACATGGGGCGGCGGCCATCGTCCTCGACGAGCTGCCGCATTCAGTACATCCGATCATCCAACCGATTGATACCTGGTTTCGCAGCCATCGCCTCGCGCTCCTGTTCGAGGCGACCGTCGGAGCAGGCAAAATCGTCGTGAGCAGCATGGACGTTGTCACCGACCTCGAGAATCGGATCGTCGCCCGGCAGATGCGCTACAGCATCGACGAGTACATGTCCAGTGGCGAGTTTGCCCCGAATGTGTCGCTCGAACGCGAGGATCTGGCGAAACTATTCTAAGAGACCGCGGTTCGGCTATCTGGCTGTCGATCGCTGCGAGTTCGGTTCGGTACTATTCCGCTGCGCCCATCGATCTCTACGCGGGCGGCCCGCGGCCGATTGGTTACACGGTGCCGTGGCGGGCATTCTGGTCGACGAAATCGCACGTTACCAAACGCGACAAGAGCTACCGCACGGACGTGGTGAGCGGAACTTCCGGACGAAAACTGTTACCTGTCGTAAGGCGCGTTATGCGCGTGTCGGAATTCATTACCGGACTATGAGTGTCCACGAGACCTCCGCACGAGTTGGTCTTCGCCGGCGATGCAGTGGTCGCGTGGTACGAATACGCACGCCGCAGGAGCTCCCGAGCGTTTGTCGGCGGTTGAGGTAGCGTGCATGCACTCGACCGCGCCGGCGGTGTCGTCGAAGGTGAACGGCGCCGGAGATGGGTAGCGTTCGGGCTTCTGCCGCCATTGTAGATAGGGCCGGTAATCGAACAGGAAAGAGTCGTTGGTGATGGAATTTTGCCTGTGATATTGTCGCCGACAGAGAGATTTGTTATGAGACATGCACGAGAGAGCGATAGGATAGTCGGGTGTTTGAGGTTCCGCCGGCTGGCGGCGCGTGAGTTTGTGGTGTGTGCGGTCGTAGCGGGTATCGCCGCGTGCGGACCGGCAATTGGAGAGCCGGCGGAGTCTGCTTTTCCGCGTTTTCGCATTGAAGGGGAGTCGGTCGAGGAGATCGAGGCGTTCAAAGTCCGCATCGACGGGGAGCACATCGACCCTGTCGAGGAGCGTGTCGAAGTGGATGACCAAGAGCTTGTATTCGAGCTTCCGGCCGGTGACTCGGTTACCGTCGAGTTGCATACGTTGGAGTCCGACGGCGAACAGTGGCGTGCCGGGCTGTTTCGCGGGGCGGCCGAAACGCCGGTGCTACAGGCTGGCGAGGAGATGGAGATCGCGGTGCCGCTCCAACTACCACAGCCGGCCGGGGCAGATGGTGTTACGTGGGCTGCTGCGGCAACGGCGGGCTCCTACGCCGAGTTCGGGCAGGCGATCGACGATTTTCTCGATGTCGACGCCGGCGAGGACGAGGCGTTCTTGCTGCTTGTAAACGACGATATCGATGTAGGGTCGGTGGGTGAGCCGTTGAGTGCCGCGGCAGGGGCGGACATCTACATCATCGGCGAGTCGCTCGACGAGGCGGAGCTGGTAACCCTCGATGGTGGAGGAGATTCGGGAATACTCGGCGCTGAATCTGCCGCAGACGGGCTGACCTTTCATGTCGGAGGGCTGCGATTCGTCAATGGAATGGCGGACGGTGGAGGTGCGTTGTTCGTGGGATCGGGTTACTCGCGATTGATGGTTTTCGAGTCGGAGTTCGAGGATAATCTCGCCTCGGCGAATGATGGCGGCGCAATTTGGTTTTTCGGGGAGGACGATGTGCCGGAAAACGAAGTGGTGGTTTCGCAGTCCGTTTTCGCCAACAACGAGACCGTCAGCAATGGAGGAGCTATGCTCATCGACGGGGATGCTTTAGTAGAAGTCGCAGTCCACGAATCGGAGTTCATAGATAATGAAGCCGGGAATACCGGCGGTGCAATCGCCGTATGGCCGGTCGAGGCACTGGATATCTCCGACTCAATCTTTCGGAGGAATGACGCACTGACCGGTGACGGAGGCGCGGTGTACGCCGAGGTAATAACCGGAACAGGGGTGTATGTGGACAGTACGGCCTTTGAGAGTAATTCCGCCGGCGAAGATACAGGTACCGGTGGTGCTGTCGTTGTTGTGGAAGCCACCGAGCTCGAGATACGTGACTCTCACTTCTCTTCTAACGAGGCGATGCAAGGCGGTGCCGTTGTGGGAACCGTCGTCCCAACTATCGACGTCACGGACTCGGTATTCGAGCAGAACAGCTCGATCGAATACGGCGGTGCTATCGTCGGCGAAGAGTTCGACCGAATCCGTATTGCGCGTTCGAGATTCGAGGAAAATGTTGCCGGAGAAGGAGGCGGTGTAGCAGCGGTGGAGGCGTCGCCGGGGGAGCTCGAGACCGAACAATCGTCGTATATCAACAACGACGAGCCACCGTTGTTCGACGGATTCGAAACGCTGACCGATGGCGGTGGTAATGAGTTCGAACCGGATGGCCACGAGCCGACGTGGGGTGAACAAGGGGAGTAACGAAAGAAGTGCCACGGGCGGACGCTTCCGCGGGGTCGAAGTAGGATTCTGCAGCCGAGGTCGGCATGGGGACCGGTCCAGGCGACATCCACATAGCTCACCCACGAAAGGGAATTGGTGCCGGCGTGGTCAACGGCGGCGGATGAGGCCGTTCCATCTCCCCTTTCACAAGGCGTAAAAATGGGTATCCTGATGCGTATATGGATAGTAATAGAAAAGGCCCGGAAGGAACGGGCAACGGAAGAGCCGGCACGATTCTGATCCGCGGTGAGCTGATCGGACCGGTTACCGATGAACGGCGCCGGGCGATACGGGAGCGAGCACCGGAGCATCGGCTCGTCGAGGTGCCCGACAACGAGCAGGAGCTCGGAATCGATGTCGAAGAGATAGAGGCGGTGTTCGGGAATCTGCCGCGCGAACTGTGGACGAAGGCTACCGGCCTTCGATGGCTGCAGCTGCAGGGCGCCGGCGCCGACAATCTGCCGGAGGAGGCACGTAAAGGTGGTCTCACCGTCACGAATGCCTCCGGTGTGCATGCCGAACCGATCTCCGACCACTTGCTGGCGATGATTTACGCCTTCGCGCGCGATCTGCCGCTCGCGATCCGGCAGCAACAGCAGCACAAGTGGCACTACGACCGCCGGCCGGAGGTGTTCGAGCCGGCCGGAAAGCGCGCCCTCCTTCTCGGAACCGGCGCGATCGGCCATGCGTTCGCGCGCAAGGCATCCGCGCTCGGTATGAAGGTGGTGGGAATCCGCCGGAATCCGGATGCCCCGTTGCGCGGGGACGAAGGCGATACCTCGTGCTATCTTCGGCTCGCCGGACCCGACGCCATACGGAAGGAGCTGCCGCACGCCGACTTTCTGGTCATTACCCTTCCGCTTACCCCCGAGACGCGGGGGATGATTGGCGCGGAAGAGCTCGAGCGGCTGCCGCGCCACGCGCTGGTGTTCAACATCGGCCGCGGGGCGATCATCGACCAGGATGCTCTTATCGAAGCGCTCCGCGACGGCTCGATCGGCGGCGCCGGACTCGATGTCTTCGATCCCGAGCCGCTTCCGGCCGACTCACCGCTGTGGGACCTCGAGAACGTGCTCATGACAACGCACTACTCGGGAATGAACCCGCGATACGACGAGCGCCTCTGGTCGATCTTCCTCGACAACCTCGAGCGGTACGTCACCGGGCAGCAGCTTCGCAACGTCGTCGATACCGGGCTGGGGTATTGAGAAGCTGCCCGGTAGCACGGCGCTGCGACGACCGCCTGCGAATGCTGAACCGAGGGTGATGTTGACTAGCGGGCTAGACTTAGCTAAACTCATGTGTGTGAGAACGGTTAACATACATGAGGCGAAGAGCCAGCTTTCGCGCATCCTCGCCGCGGTCGAGAAGGGAGAAGAGATCGTCGTCGCGCGCGCGGGGCGTCCTGTCGCGAAACTCGTGCCGTTTCGGGAAGAAGGACCGAAACCCGAGCCCGGGAAATGGCGCGGCACGGTGTCTATCCACGAGGAGTTCGACGAAGAGGATGAGCGCGTCACCGCTGCATTCGAAGGACGTCAGGCGTGAAGTATCTCGCCGATACGCACGTTTTTCTTTGGTGGATGGC
>SLAN01000003.1 GCA_007126865.1 Spirochaetales bacterium
AGATACTTCGGTTTGCGCCCACCCTGCGGACTCGAGTCGCCTTCGGCGACGACTTTCACGATACCCGATTCGAGAAGATCGTGAACGATTTTCGTGATCGTGGATTTGTTCAATCCGAGCTTCCGCGCGATTTCGACGCGACTGATACGTTCGTACAGCCATATCGTGCGCAGCACTCTCGATCCGTTCAGCTGGCTGATCGCCTGCCCGTTTCCCTCTGCCTCCATGGTAATCTCCGTTGACAAACCCCCCCGCACGCGTGAGATGCTTTCTCACAGTGTAGCTTGGTTGATTCCAAGAATCAACTTAAAGCGCTTCTTACATCATATCGGTGCCGTTGTGACTCGTATACCCGGAAATTGCACCCGAGGCACGTCTCCGATGTAAAAGCGCACATAGAATGTATAGTAAGAGGCTTGGATTATGGAACTCAGTACAAGGTTTCCGGAACGATTTATGTGGGGCACGGCGACTGCCAGCTATCAGGTCGAAGGTGCGGTCGCCGAAGACGGACGCGGCACGAGCATTTGGGACACCTTCTGCCGCACACCCGGTGCGGTAGCACATGGACATACCGGTGACGTGGCGTGCGATCAGTACCATCGTTATCCGGACGACATCGCGCTCATGAAGGAGCTTGGTGTTAACGCGTACCGGTTCTCGATCGCGTGGCCACGGGTCTTCCCCCGGGGTACCGGAGAGCGCAATCCGAAAGGGTTCGACTACTACAACCGCCTCATCGATTCGCTGCTGGAGGCAGGAATAGAGCCGGTGCCGACCCTTTATCATTGGGACCTCCCCCAATCGCTGGAAGACGCCGGGGGATGGCCGAACCGTGAGACCGCCGGCGCCTTTTCCGACTACGCCAAGGCGTGCTTCGACGAGCTCGGCGATCGTGTCTCGATGTGGATAACGCTCAACGAACCGTTCTGTACCGCGATCCTCGGGTACCTGCAGGGACACCACGCACCCGGCATCCGAGACATGCGCAAGGCGACCGCGGCGATCCATCATCTGAATCTCGCTCACGGGCTCGCCGTCCAAACGTTCCGACAAGGCGGATACGGAGGACAGATCGGGACGACGCTGAACACGCAGACTCCGCGACCGGCGACTCGCCGCCCGGAAGATATCGAGGCCGCTGACCGGGCTGCCGATCTGCCGACGCGGATGTTCCTCGATCCGCTTCTCGGGAAAGGATACCCGCAGCGGTTCATCGAAGCGCATGAGCTGGCCGAAACCCCGCTTGCCGACGGAGATCTGGAGATCATCGCCGGTGAGATCGATTTCCTCGGCGTGAATTACTACCACGAATGGGCTGTCGCCTACGACGAGTCTCAACCGGAGCGGTACCGGTTCGTTCCCCAATACCAGGAGACCACCGAGATGGGGTGGCCGATCACACCGAAAGGCCTGCACCGCCACCTGCAGTGGCTGCACGAACACACCGGTGGAATGCCGCTCTACATAACC
Organism: Spirochaetales bacterium; assembly: GCA_007126865.1. GTDB lineage: Bacteria > Spirochaetota > Spirochaetia > DSM-27196 > SKKC01 > SLAN01. Next base: position 1,474 of record SLAN01000003.1, read on the forward strand.
GAAAACGGATGCGCAATGCCCGACGAGCTCTCCGAGGATGGAACTCGCGTCCACGATCGCGGCCGAGTCGATTTCCTGAAATCGTATCTGTCCGCTTCCGCCGACGCGATTCGCGACGGTGTGAATCTCCGGGGGTATTTCCTCTGGAGCTTCATCGACAATTTCGAGTGGGCATACGGTTATACGAAACGTTTCGGAATCGTGTACTGCGACTATGTAGACGGTCGTCGGGTTCCGAAGGACAGCTTCTATTTCTATCGCGATGTAATAGCGGGAATGGAATGAGTGCGCCCTGCCGGGCACACCAACGAGAAGGGCCCCTCGTAAGAGGGGCCGCTTCGTGTGGCAACACGAGTTGCCAGGCGCTCCGCGAAGACTGAGTGATCAGCGGGAAACTACGGTAATACTCAGACTGTCGGGGCGAAGAACGGTTTCGAACTCGGCGCCGATGGAGCTCTCGGCAAAGTAACCTGCACTTGCCTTGAGCACATATCGATATCGCTCACCGGGAACAACGGTTTCGCCCGGCTGTGCGCCGTGGAAGATACCGACGATTGCGCCCTCTTCAGTGAAGAAGCCGATATCGAGCGGCAATCGCACGTCGGTGAGCACATGGCGAGCTGAGGTATTCACACGGTACACATAGAGCACCGGCTTCTCGGAGACAACCTCGGGACGCACGTTGCGCAAACCTTCACGGCGCGCTGCCGGCGTATTGACGATTCGAACTGCCTTCACCATCGTCTCGTCGCCTTCCATACTATTCAGCTCGATCGTGCCGGTTGGCAACGCGAGAAACGTCCGGGTGGGCTGTTCGCGGACGTATCCGACAAGCAACACCAGTGCGACTACAGCGGCGACCGTGCCTACGCTGTAGATAACTTTGCGAACCGTGCTCATTTCACGGAACGCCTTGATCCGACCCTTGATACTCATTGGTCACTCCTTCGCCGGCCCGGCAAAGCTCGTCCGGCATGTTTCGAAAAGGAGACACCGTACGGGTTCGATTAGTTACCGTTGCAGTTGCAGTGTTATGAATTGTTATGTAGTCGCTGGGCTGAACTTGCGATCGGGCCCGTAGCCTGCCGCGCTCTCTATGCTGGTCACGATCTCCTCGCGCTGCGCCTCGATAGTCGGGCCGATAGCCGGGTCGTCTACATGGTGACACGCCACGCGATGTCCCGAGCGGATTTCGCGAAACTCCGGAACCTCGGCCGCGCACTTGTCGGTAGCGAACGGACATCGGGTATGGAACACGCAGCCGGTAGGCGGCTTCACAGGGCTCGGCACATCGCCGCTGAGAATGACTCGGGTACGGCTTTTCTCGATTTTCGGCTCGGGTATCGGAACGGCGGACATGAGCGACTGAGTATACGGGTGCAGCGGCGCGGAAAAGAGCTCATCATAGGTCGCCGACTCCATCAGCTTTCCGAGATACATCACCGCGATCCGGTGCGAAATGTGCCGTACCATGCTCAGGTCGTGCGCTATGAAGAGGTACGTCAGTCCGAGCTCTTTCTGAAGCTCC
>SLAN01000323.1 GCA_007126865.1 Spirochaetales bacterium
CCCCCGGGGGGGCGGTCTTCCGTGTCGCCGACCACGACCACTACTCGTCCGTATACCCGTAAACGTAAGAGAGTATCCGGTTCATCTGGTCACGACTGACGCGGGTGAACATAATGTGCATGAGAGCGCCGTGATAGCCTCTGTCGCTCCCCCGGACCTTACCGAATGCGGTAACCGGACGTCCACGTTCGATCTCAAAGCTGATTTTGATCAGACTCCCCTTTTGTAGTGCCGCGCGTGCCCGAAGTGCGCATCCGCCGGCGGAAATGTCTTCAATGTTTCCGAGATCGCGTCGATTCGCATCCACCACGGCCTGGCGTTTCGCCGAACGACCCGATCCGCTCTGGACAACGCGCACAGGGAAGAAGTACGCGGGACGGCGAAACTCTCTTCGGGGAGATTTCCGTTTCTGTACCGACCGGATTTTGTCACTGTGCGCGATGAACAGTTGGTGCCTCGCACGTTGCTTTCGGTAACCGAGCACCGACGAGCGGAAGCCGTAAAGGGTGCCGTCATCCCCCCGGAACGTCACTTTCAGCGGTGTGCTCTTGTCCCATACGAGTGTCTCGCCTCCGTACGTCGTCGGCGCCTCGACAGCGAGGAACGAATCGGAGTTCGTGAGGAGTTTGCACTCATACTGCGATTTGTCTTCGGTAATGAGCGTTAATCGAGTACCGGAACGCAGCTGGCCGGTGCGCTCAAAACGATCGATATTTCCGGTCTGAACGAGGTCGAGAGATCGGCGAACGGAGAGCAGCTCGAATTTCCGTTGCTCACGTTCCGCCTCACCGATTTCTTCGGCATCGAGCATCCGTACCGCTCTGGCGATAGTCCGATCGAGAAAGTGACGGCTGGAGAACATACGCGCCGGATCGGCGAGCGATTGCTGTCTGGCCACTCGTTCGAGGATACGAGTCTGGCGTCGATCCAGCCCGGCCCGTCGAGCGGCCCGACGGAACGAGAGGCGACTGAAGCGCGGTGAGGAGGTGCCTGTCGACCGGCGGTCGATCCTCCTGGTGTTCACCTTCGAACCGATAATCCCGAGTACGATCAGCGCCACGAACACGACGCCAACGAGGACCATCTCGATCGGTTCGGGCTCGGCGAAGAAGTCCACCGCAGCCTGTAGGGCAATCATTGCTCCGTCTCGTCGATTACCCGAGCCACTGAGGCTTCAAAACGAGGTGCCACCTCGTATTCGAGCAGATCTCCGATGAGCACTGTATCGTTGTTATCGAGCGCATCGACGAGCTCGTTCAACGGTCCGTGTAGATCTTCGATCTCCTCGTCGCCGCGAAGCCGGATATACTTTCCGGCAAGCTCGGTGAAGCGGACGATCCGCTGCATAGCCTCTTCATCCCGTCCCTGCTGCAGAAGGACGGCTACTTCGGCGACCTCCGGAAGGGTGCGAGACAGCAGCCCTGCGGTCACCTGCAGCTCCTCTTCCGGCCTCAGGACCTCGCTCAGGCGCGATTGAACATTAGAAAGGACCGCATCGACACTCTTGCCGGCGTCAGCCTTCAATACCCCGAGCTCATCGTCGGACGGAGCCGCATCTCCGGTCGTATCCAGTAGCGAGGCCGCCACGGTTTCGATCGGAGCGAGAAGCTCTCGTGATTGACCCGTGGCCCGCAGAATGCGCTCAAGTGTCGAGGCAACATAGCGATATTCTCCGAGCACGTCGCGCAGAGAGCCCGCATCGGTGCTCTTGAGTGCCCTCCCGAGAAGCTCGAGATACTCGATGAGCGTCAGCATAGCATTCGGATCGTGGTCCGCCGGCGGGATCGCCTCGATCGCAAGCTCGTCGATATCGGCGAGCGGGCGTGTCTCCCACGTTGCGGGTTCGGTTTCGGATACATCGGCTGCGTCCATAGCCAGGCGAGATATCCGCATACCCGATGTGGCCAGCCAGCTTCGCAGCTGCTCGACCACATCTCCGACCGTCCGTTCGTTTTCGAGCGTTACACTCAGTTCCTGCTGGTTTACCAGAATACGCATTCGGATTGTTCTCCCCGGTGGCTACTGATTCTGTTGCAATCCTTCGAGCCGCCGTCGCATTTCTTCCATGCTGTTGATTGCGCGCTCCATTTCGCCGAACTCACGACGAAGCTGGTCCTCGCGCCGACTCAACCGCTCGCTCTGCCGGTCGATCTCGGTCTCGGCTCGATCGATACTCGATCGTATGCTCTGCTGCCGTGTGGCGAGAAGTCCGCCCGTCTGTGTGAAACCACGAACGTACCGCTCGACTTCGTACGCGGCGCCCGAGTCGATCGCCCCATTGCCGCTCGAATCGCGACCGAAGAGATCACGAAGCGCGCGGTGTTCGTTCCTGACGGCGGCTTCGAAGAGATCCTCATCGAGCTCGAGATAACCCCTGAGCCGGTTGTAATCGAGCCCGCTTCCCGGTTGTCTGCTATCGGTCGAAACGCCGACCTGTGCGAGAAGACGAATACGGTTGCCGGCGCTCGTCTCGTACGGGTTCATCATGATCGTCTGCAGGCGACTGCGCAGTTGATTGAGGGTTGTGTTTCCCTGAAGCAGTCCGAGGCGCGCTTCAGCGGCCTCCACCTCGTCGGGCTCGAACCATCCGATCTGATCGATTACCGAGCGATCGGTCCTGGTGAGAATGTTGATCTCGGTCATCACATCGTTGTAGTTCACGAGGAATTCGATGACCCGCTCCTCGATTCGCTCGAAGTCGGGTTCTACGTCGAGTGTCACTCTTCCGGGACGCTGCAGCTCGAGCGTCACATCGTCGATGACGTCGTCGATCTCGTTTGTGTCGCGCGTTGCCCGTACTCCGTCGACGGTGAATACCGCGTCCCCCGCTTCCTCGATCGCCACGTTCGGAACGTGTTCCCCCGGTCTGTCGGGGTCGATGATGCGCGCATCGCGTATACGAACCTCCCGAAACGTATTTCGATTGCGCACCGCGAGTCCCTCGAACCGGTCGGCATAATCGCCGACGGGGAGCTCGATTCGCACGAAATCGTCGGTATCGTCGAGGTGGGGAAGGGCGATTTCGCGTCCGTCCGAGAGAACGTACAGAATCTCGAGATCCTCAATCTCTTCGGGGGGCTCAGGAGGAACCCATTCCGGAATCTCCAACAACGAATCGATAAACGGTACCCGTGCGTCGTCAAGCTCGACCGCACCGAGATCGGGCAGATCCGGTCCATCCGGTGGTTCCGGTGGCTCGTGCTCCGGCTCACCGAAATTGATCAGCGATATCTCGATTTCCAGAAGATAGTTGGCCTCAATCGTAATCTCTTCGGTATGGACCGCCGCCGAGGCGGTCGGACCGACGCGCAGCTCTTCTTCGACGATCACCGCCTCGCCCCGGTCACCGTCGTCGAGCCGGGTGTTCGCAGGTGTGGGCGAAACGTCGAAGCTTACGCCGAGCTCCTCCACGAGAACACCGCTCTCGAGTGCAAAATCAAGAGCATCTTCTCCGAATTGAAGTCGATTCTCGGCTCCGGTACGTCGCGATCGGAATACGAGCACGCGAGTCTGTGAGGTATCTCGAATCGAGCGTATCTCGACAAGGTCCCCGACATGTCGATTTGCTGCCTCGGTGAATTCCTGCAGCGTTCCGCCCGGAAAATCGAATGCGGCGGTTTCCTCGCCTACGCGGAACTCATATCGGCCCGACGGTACCTCGAAATCCTCCGGAAGTGGATCAGACTGAAAAACGTCGGCGGTTGCTATCTGTTCGACTTCGATCGTAGTGCGCCGCTGTTCCGCTTCCCGGTCGGCCCGGGCAGTGACGGTATCGGAGTCGGAGCTTCTCGCTCTGCGGTCACTGAACGGGTTGCGAAAGCCGAACAGTTCGGATGCCGCCTCCTGCAGGCTCGACAGATAGCCGCCGATTCGGTTCCACGCCTCGCGTTCGGCTTCCAGGTCGTCTATCCTGTCTTCCTGGCGGCGAATCGGTTCGCGTTCCGCCTCGAGTATGTCCTCGATCATGCCGTCCGTGTCATAACGACTTGATACGCCGGGGATATTCGGCTCGGCGAACGCCATGCTGCCGGCAAACAGCGGCAAGAGGCCAAAGGCCATGAATCGTATTGTGAAGTTCAATCGCTGATGCACTCGACCCATAGAAGTCCCGATCAGAAGGATATCACGCCCAGAAGGAAGCTTCGACCGGCGTTCGAGGCCTTCAGCGGCGGCGCAAGCGCTCGATATGCGATTAGATCTGTTCGTCCAACAGCATTCCAATCGCCTCGCGCATACGCGCCTGTATACGCTGAAGCGAATCGGGAGGAAGCTCCTTTATAACCTTATCGGTTTTCGCGTCTATCACCTTGACGACGATCCGATTCAGCTCTTCGTTGACCGAGAACTTCAACCGCTTGTCGATTGCCTGAGTGCTCGTCTGGATTTCGCGCACCATCTTCTCGATCTCGTCTCGAGTCGGTGCGAACTCACTGAAATCCACGTGTTCCCGTCCCTGGGCTTTGCGCGGAGTCCCCACCGATCCGTAGATATCGAATCGAGGACCGGAGGGCAGGTTCCCTGCTATTTCCATTCCCATACATCTTACCTCCGTGTAAGAAGTGGTCGGGGGAGGGCGCGAGACCTCCCGTAATCCGACCTTCAGCTTTTACGCGTGTACGTCACGCACGTGAAGACGACGTCCAGCGATCTCCACGGCGTCCATGACGAACGCTTGCCCGTAAGTCATGCCGAAGGAGCTCGGAGCAGCATCCTTCATCGGGCGATCATCCCAATAGCTGCAGCACCGACTGCGGCATGATGTTGGCCTGAGCCAGCATCGCCGTGTTGCTCTGCATGAGAATCTGATTGCGCACGAAGCCCACCATTTCGGTGGCCATATTCGTGTCGCGAATCTGCGACTCCGCCGCCTGGAGATTCTCCGCAGCAACAGCCACTCCGCGCTGCGCCATCTCGAAACGGTTCTGATAAGCTCCGAGATCCGCGCGTTGGCGCGAGATCTGCTGTAGTGCATCATCGACCGTTCCGATGGCCTGGTTCGCTGCTTCGGGGGTCGAGATGGAGATCATCTCGTCCTGGTTTTCCACACCGGTCAAACCGAGACCGGCGGCAGTCATTGTTCCGATATAGACGCGCGTATTCTGGTCCATGTTTGCGCCAATCTGGAACTGCATAACTGCGTCCCCGTCTTCAGCAAATCGCCCGGTCAGCATGTTCAGCCCGTTGAACTGAGCATGCGAGGCGATACGGTTTACCTCATCGACGAGTTGCGACACCTCGACCTGAATGAGCGCGCGGTCCTCGGGAGTGTAAATCCCGTTGGCGGACTGCACGGCCAGTTCACGGATCCGGTGCATGATATCCTGCGTATTCTGCAGGTATCCTTCACTCGTCTGAATGAAGGAGACGGCATTCTGAATATTGCGCTCGGCCTGGTTCAAACCTCGAACCTGACTTCGCAGCTTTTCAGACACCGCCAACCCTGACGCGTCGTCTGCTGCACGATTTATCCGCAGACCCGAGGACAGGCGTTCGATGCTTGTTTGCATTTCGGCCTGCCGGTTCTGCAGCGATCGATTCGCGAACGCCGCACCAGTGTTATGATTTATGATCATAAGCCCCTCCTTGTGTTGATCTCCCGAAACAATCCGTGCTTCGGGGCCCCGCACGAAACGACACGGAAGCTCTCGCGCATCTTCCGCTCCGATATGCCGCTGTTTAGCGGAGAGTTTGGCCGTCAACGGCATCCGTTCCGTGGAGTCGACCGACAGACACTCCGCTATGCGGGGGAGGAGGGTATTTCAAAGAGCGATCGGACTCGCGACATTACTCCGACGAATAATCGGTGGAGAAAGCGCGCGTCGTCCAGCTATCTATATCGTAGTTGCCTACTGGAGCAACTGCAAGATTGACTGCGGAACCATATTCGCCTGAGCGAGCATCGCGGTTCCCGCCTGCTGGAGAATCTGGTTACGCGTGAACTCGACCATCTCAGCGGCCATATTGGAGTCACGGATTCGACTTTCGGCCGCCTGCAGATTTTCGGCACCCACGTCGAGCCCGCGAACGGCATACTCGAGGCGATTTTGATATGCACCGAGATCCGCACGCTGTTTGCTTACCGCTTGCAGGGCGTCGTCCACGGTTCCGATTGCCCGGTTGGCTCCGTCCGGACTCGAAAGAGAGATCATCTCCCCGGTTCCTACCTGACGGACGCCGAGACCCTCGGCGGTCATCGTTCCGACATGAACGCGAATGCGCTGATCCATGTTCGCGCCGATGTGAAAATACATACTCGCGGTCACGACGTTGTCGCCTGTCTCGGCGGCAAATCGGCCGGTGAGCATGTTGAGTCCGTTGAACTGAGCGTGTGAGGCAATCCGATCGATCTCGTCGACGAGTTGCGAGACTTCGACCTGAATCTGCATTCTGTCTTCGGCAGTGTAGATGCCGTTCGAGGACTGGACTGCCAGTTCCCGAATGCGTTGCAGAATGTCCTGTGAGTTCTGAAGATATCCTTCGGTGGTCTGGATGAAGGATATGCCGTCCTGAGCGTTCGTGGAAGCGCGTTGCAGCCCGCGAATCTGACTGCGCAGCTTCTCACTCACCGCCAGACCGGAGGCATCGTCGCCGGCGCGGTTTATCCGCATTCCGGACGAGAGGCGTTCGATACTACCCTCGACCGAGCGTTGGGTGATACCGAGCTGGCGTTGAGCAAACGCTGCTCCGGTGTTGTGGTTAATGATCATAGCTATCTCCTCCCTGAAATAGTTGTGTGCGGGCGTCCCTGCCCGCGGTCGAGACGGTAACTCCGTCCCGGCGCGCTCTATTTTTCTGTATCTTGTTAAGTTACTGCGGCCACCTCCCGATATATGTAGATAAGCGGAACACTCCCGAGCGACACTCGGCGGTCGGACACACGCTCCGCTATTCGTGTTATCGGCACACTTCTCTATAGACTGTAGTCAAAACGGCGGAAAAATCAAAGATTTCGGCGAAAATTCCGGTTGTGAGACCCGATAACGGTTGAAACGGCTTGTGCAGGCGCTGTCCGGTTGCGTGTCAGGAGCTTGTCGGACAAGCTCCTGGCGGAGTCTACCGCTTCAGCCGTCGGATTCGAGCTCCTGTAGGAAATGGAGCGCTACCGGGTCCTCGGGATCGTACTCGAGTACGGCATGGAAGTATCCGAGCGCTTCCGTGGGCTCGCCCTGCTTGAGATGCACGACCCCCATGTTGGACATGACCTTCGTGTTCTCCGGTTCGACGGCGAGCGCTTCATGTAGCCGGCGCAGGCTCTCGGCAAGCTCTCCGGTCTCCATGAGGCAAATCGCAAGCTCATTGAGAGTGTCCGGATTACGCCCGCCTAACTCCAGCGCTTTCTCGAACGAATAGCGGCCCTCAGCGTACATTTCCTTTCGTCTCTGCGCCCAACCGAGCAGGAACCACCCGTTCCAGATATCCGGATGCGTGTCGAGAAACCGGGTTATACGCTCGATCGCCTCATCTTCACGGCCGAGCTTGATATAGTCGTACGCTTCCTTGAAAAGCCTGTCGGTGAGATTACGCGATTCTATTTCATTGATGATGCGTTGTGCCTCGCCCCGTTTTCGATCCGTATCGTCGTCGTTTTCGCCCGCGTCGCCGTCGTCCTCGCTCTCACTCAAAAAGCGGCGGAACAGCTCCAGTGCCCGTTCGTGATTGTGTCGTTTGAGAAAAAAGAACCCGGCATTAAAGCTCGCTTCCACCGGCGCCTGATCGTGGGCGAGGACCTCACGGTAGCAGGCGAACGCGCGATCTTCGAGCTCGGAGGCACGGTCGCTCTCCTCCGGCTCGGCATCGGCGGTCTGCTCGTAGAGCAAAGCCAGATTCAGAACGGGCAACGGATTGCCGGGCAGCAACCCTCGCAGCGCCAGAAAGATCTCCTCGGCGATCGCGAAATCGCCGTTACGCGCTTTCAGGACTCCGGTTTCGGTGAGCTCTTCCACTATGCCCGGCTTGACGTGCTTAATGAACGAACGGTAGTAATCGGCGTCGTCATGGTCGGGCTCGTACGCGAGCATCTTAAGCATGCCCGCGACGATCATCTCCCAGCTTAAAGAGCTGCGATCCGACGGATCGGAGCCGGGTGGAAACTCGACCGGCAATTTGCGGTTCGGATCCACGGCGAAATCGCCGATTTGCCGATGCAAATCCTCCGGCAGTTCGATGAAATAGATACTCTGAAGGGTGCGATTCTTTCGGTCTGACATGATATTTACCAGAATTATCGTGTGTCCTATCGGTCGGTCCTGCGCGATCTTGCTTCGCGGAGGCGTCGGGCGTGCTGCTCTTTCTCGACTTCGGCGGCTTCGTTCTGTTTGCGCGCTTCCGCGGCCGCTCTTTCTTTCGGCGACTGCTGCAGCTTGAGGTATTCGTTGAGCCGCAGTTTCAGTCTCACCGGGACACGTTCGTCATCAAATCTGATCGCTATAGCGGCGATATCGTCTCGACCCTCAACGCCTTCGAAGCGAATAACCGAACCTGCCACGTCGATGACCTCACCGGTGTCACCGAACGGAAGCCTGATCATTGCCTCCTTGTTCAGGAGGAGCTTCGGCACCCCGATGATAACCACTTTTGCGCCGCCGAAACTGATGTCGCGGAGTACACACTTCCGCGGTACTCCTTGTATGTATAGCTGAATGTCGCGGAGTCTCAGTCCGAGTTGTTCGGCATTCTCTTCGGTGATGGTGATCCGGATGTCTTTGCGGTTTTGGCTGTTGGCGTTCGCATCGAGTAATGATCCGAGAACGTCGATAAGCCCGTCTGGCGGGCGCTGAGTGAACTCCAGGTTCATGAACGAGAGATTGCTGTTTTCGCGGGAGTAGGGAGTGAATGCAGAGATCTTCGAAGATACGAGAAAACTCAACGGATCGCTCTTGTCCGGCTGGAGGAAGCTATACCGAAGGGACACCAGATTATTCGATTTGCGCAGCGCGGTCTTCAGACTCTCCTGCATATTCACGATAACCTTCGAGCTTCGCATAGAGCTCGAATAGATCACACATGGCCACTGGGACCCGGTACACTTCAGATAGACGGTTTTCGGATCGAGCATGATCGCGTGGATTACTTCTTTCGTGAAGGTAATTTCCTGCTCGGAGAATGTGTCGTAATACCGCGAGATTTGCTGACTGGTAGTAAACGCCATACCGCCTTCCCCGGATAGTACGCACAGCGGCGCACGGCGTCAAACCCAGGAGTTTGTCCGACATAAGGGTGGAATTGAATATCGGGCGTGACTTGCGCATATCGTCGCCTATACATATGCATTCCGATGTTAGAGTATCCGTCCGATATTCAGTACCGAAGTGAAGTCCGACAAACTACTAGTCTGCCGCCTCGTCGTCCTCGAGAGCTGAATCTATGGTATCTATGAGCCGCTGGGTTATAACCTGAAGGTCGGTTTCGCTCGAACCTTCGGCACCGGACGCGCCTCGATTCCTGTGCCGTTCCTTGAAAAGCTCGTCCACAACCGTGAGTGCGCCGAGTATGGCGATCTTCAGCTCGTCGTTCGTCGACACGGACTCGCGCACTTCGGTCAGCTTGTCACGATAGTATCCGACGAGGTTACGCACGTACGCGGGGTCCTCGTCGCTCTGAATGGTGAAGCTGGTGCCGAGCAGGTCGATCCGCATGGCATTAGAATATATCGAGCTCGGCGTTCTGTCCTGCATCCTCGTCGGTTGCTGATTCGAGCTCCGCCGCGTCGTCGGGCTGTCCGTCACGATCGGCGCCGACATCGTTCGACGACTCCGATTGCGACTCGTTCGTTTGCGCCGACGGCGTCGATGTATCCCCGGATGTCCCGGTAGACTCTTCGGCCTGCGGTGCTGTCTCCGCAGTCTGCTCCGAGGTCACGCCGTCCTGTTCCTCGGTGACCTGGTCTTCGAGGTCATCGAGCTGTGAGAGCGCATTCATAATGCCCTGCTCGATCTCTGATTGACTGTCCTTGAACTCGTTAATGAGAACTTCAAGCTCTTCAATCCGTTTCTCATATCTGGCAAGGCGTTCGCGCAACGTTTCGTTCTCGTCCTGGAGAGATTCGATCCGCCTGACCGCCTTCTGTACGCGAGATTCAAGAAGTCGAATCTGATCCAGGCTTACCATTTGTTTATGCCTCTACCTTCTCCCGGGCCTGCTCGACAAGTGTCTTGAATGCATCGGGATCCTCGATTGCAAGATTCGACAACGCCTTTCGGTTAATCGCTATGTCGGCGCGACGCAGACCGCTCATGAAGCGCGAATATGTGATTCCCTCGTTCCGGCACGCGGCGGAGATCCTCGCGATCCACAGTGACCGGAAATCACGCTTTCGCTGCCGGCGATCGCGATACGCGTAGCTTTGTGCTTTTGCGACTGCATCCTTCGCGGTGCGGTAGAGCTTGCTTCGTCGCCCCCAGTATCCCTTTGCATCGCGAAGGATTTTCACCCGCCTGTCTTTTCGCCTCGTCCCATCTGTCGCACGTGGCATGAGTCTGTTCTCCTATTCGATTATCGGTACGGAACCAGTCTGCCGGCTCGCTTCTGCTCGGCCTTGCTGAGCACGCCTGTCTTGCGAAGCCCGCGTTTACGCTTCGTGGACTTTTTCGTCAAAATGTGGCGCAACCCCTGTTTCTTGTATTTAACCTTTCCATTTGGCGAAATGCGATATCGCTTCGCCGCACTGCGCCTCGTCTTCATCTTGGGCATAGTATCATCCTTTCTCGGTACATGTTTGAGAGTGGTTTTCTGTACTACGAACTCCCGTTCGTCGTTAATGCTACTTCTTCGATTTCGGACTGACGATCATGGACATGAAGCGGCCTTCCATTGTTGGCGGTCGATCGAGCTGGGCTTGACCGTTGAGCATCTCGAAAATCCGGTCGAGCACATCTCGTCCGAGCTCGGTATGAGCCATTTCGCGTCCCCGGAAACGAATAGTAACCTTGACTTTGTAGCCGTCTTCAAGGAAATCGAGAATATGTTTCGTCTTGAACTCAAGGTCATGCCCCTCGATCTTCGGTTGCATGCGGATTTCCTTGAGCTTGACCTGCTTCTGGTGCTTCTTGGCGTCCCGGTTCTTTTTGTCCTGCTCGAACTTATACTTACCGTAATCAAGAAGCTTGCATACGGGTGGCTTCGCCTGAGGCGCGACTTCAACAAGATCGAGACCGCGTTCCTGGGCCATTCGCATTGCTTCCGGTGTAGCGATAATGCCATGCTGATCTCCTTCATCGTCGATCAACCGCACCTCGCGCACACGAATCATTTCATTAACCCGCAAATCCTTTGAAGCCAATCTACCTCCTACC
>SLAN01000110.1 GCA_007126865.1 Spirochaetales bacterium
CTGCTTCGTCCGTCAATGTCCTTTTCCTTCGTACCGGAGCACGAGTCCGACGAACATACTTGAGAATAACACAATTGCGGCCGCGTATGGTGCCGCCTGTGCCGCCATCGCCTCCGAGGTGCGAGTGAATACCGCTACGCTCAGCGTCCTGAATCCAGTAGGTGCAAGGAGGGCCGCCATCGGCAACTCCTTCATGGCCATGACGAATACGAGCAGGAGCGCTCCTACGATCCCGCTGCGCATGGCCGGAAGGACGGTCGTGAGAAACGCGCGGACAGGCCCGAATCCGAGACTGCGTGCGGCCTCCTCGATACGGCGCGGGGTCTTGAGAAGGGAGCTGCGGATCGGACCCATTGCGAGTGCGAGAAAGTTGAGCGTGTACGCGACAATAAGAAGCGGCAGTCGCTGGTAGAGAAACGGCGCAGCGCGCAGCGAGAAGAAAACCATGGCGAGGGCGAGCGCGAGCGGCGGAATAGCATATCCTATGTACGCGGTCCGCTCCGCGAGAAATGTTCGGTGTGAGGGGAAGCGAACCCGAAGATATGCGATGGGAATGGCCAGTAGCACTGCGAGCGCGGCCGCCGGTGCGGCAGCCTGTGCGCTGTTCAGGAACGCCGAGGCTACCGAAGCCAGTTGGGGAATCGGCGAACGAAGCACCATCCAGTACACGAGCGTGAAGATCGGCAGACCGAGACTTGCTCCGAAAACCACAATGAGGAAAGCCCACGCCAACGGTGTCCAGGCGCCCGTGCGAATCAGATGAGCGCGACGGGCGACTCCCGAACCGATGCGAGCAAAACGGCCGGAGCGGAGCAGTCGCGCCTCGAGTATCACCGGTATGCTGGTCAGCACGAGAAGCATAAGTGCAAGTGCGGAGGCGTACACCCTGTCGAAAGCACCGACGTACTGGGTGTAAATCACGTAGCTGAACACTTCGTACCGCATGAGCGCCACCGCCCCGAAGTCTCCGAGGGTGTAAAGGGTAACGATAAGCCAGCCGGCGACGAGGCCGGGGGTAAGCATCGGGACGACGACGGAAATGAATACTCGTGCCGGCCGCATGCCGAGGCTGCGGGCGGATTCCTCGGTGGCGGGGTCCATTCCGAGGATCGATGCGCGGATATTCAGGAACATGTAGGGGAACGAGTAGAGACTGAGCGCGATGGTTGCACCGAGCAGGCCGGTCGGTCGTGGTATCGGGAAACCGATGCCGGCAAGCAGGCCGTTGGTCCCGCCGAGACTGAGCAGCGAATACGCCATAACGTAGCCGGGAACCGCAAGCGGCATAACCGAGAGGATCGTGATCGTTCGCTTGAACGGGATAGATGCGCGTGTAGTCAGCCAGGCGAGCGGCAACCCGATGAGAGTGGTCAACCCGAGCACACCGGCGGTGAGAAGGAGAGTGTTCAGAAGCAGATCGGCGGTACGCCGGCGGAAGACGAGCTCCATGAGCACCTGAGGGTCGCCTTCGAACGCGCGCACGGCGAGGTAAACGAGTGGAAGGAGCATGGAAATGCCGACGAGTGCCGGCACGATCAGGAGATACGGTGGCGGCCGTCGTAACGCCGCACTTCTGTAGCGGGAACCGAGCTGTTTCATACGCTACGGAGCGCCCGGCACGCACGGTGCCGGGCGGCTGACGATGGGACTCCTCATAGTGCTCCGACGGCACGAAGGAGGTCAAGCGTTCCGTCGAGGTCATCGAGATCGTCGAGGTTGAGCGCCGGACTCACTTCGAGCAGTCGCTCGAACGACTCGAGGTCCGGATTCTGCTCGACGTCGGCGGTAATCGGGTACTCGAACACTTCGTCGGTGAAATACTGCTGGGACTCGATGTCGAGCAGGAAGCGAACGAACGCCTCCGCTCCCTCACGGTTCGAGGCGGTGTTGAGAACTCCGATACCGGCCACGTTTACGAGATTGCCGACATCTCCCGCATCGAAGAACAGCTGCCGCAGCGGGAAGTCGGGGTCGTCATCGAGAAACCGGAGAAGGTAGTAGTGGTTGACGATGCCCATATCCGCCTCCCCGGCGGCCACACCTTCGACGGTGGCGGTGTTGTTACGGAAGGCCTGCGGGTCATTGGCGAGAATCCCCTCGAGCCATCGACGGGTCGTCTGCTCCCCGTGCATAACCCGCATTGCGGTCACGAACGACTGAAACGAGCCGTTCGTCGGCGCCCAACCGACACGGCCGGAGTAGCGAGAATCGGTGAGGTCAAACACGCTGTCCGGAAGCTCGTCCTCGTTTACCCGTTCAGGATGGTAGACGAGGACGCGGGCGCGGCCGCTCGTTGCCACCCATTCGCCGGTGTCGTTGCGATATATGTCGGGCATGTCAGCGACGAGCTCGTCGGGGAGCTGCGCGAAAAGCCCGGCGCGTGCAACCGCCCCGAGCGCTCCGCCGTCCTGTGCCCAGAAGATATCGGCCGGCGATTGGTCGCCTTCCTCCTGCAGAAGGACTGCGAGCTCGGCGGTTCCGCCGTAACGCACGTTCACCGTTATTCCGGTTTCCTGCTCGAACCGGTCGATGATCGGAGCGACAAGGCTCTCTCCCCGGCCCGAATAGAGCGTGATCGAGTCGGCCTCTTCGCCCGCACCGCCGCCGAACGCGGCGATGGCCGCGAACGCAAACACCATAGGTGCGATAACAGCGACAGCCATCCTTCTCATGTTCATCATAAAACACATTCCTCACTGGTATTGATGCCCCTATAGTTACCATTATGAATCAGCGATTGCAATAACAAAGTTAGGCGCCCCTAGACATTTATGCGCAAAATCTCTCACACGTGCGGCGGACGGGTGCCCGAACCGTTCCGATATCCACTTCTGCCCCGACGTCCGACAGACTCATATGGAGTGCGGGAATCAGCGTGCTTGCCGGAGCGCGCGATAGCGCGGTTTCGGGAAGTACAGCCGGAACCGCGGAACGTAGAGGCAGAGAAACGGCGCAATGCGCGAGCGCGCCGGCATCGCCGGCC
>SLAN01000286.1 GCA_007126865.1 Spirochaetales bacterium
AGCGGCTGGAGTCCGCGGGGCTCGGCACCCTCGAGCCTGCGGCCTGGCTCCTCGAGGATGACGACACGTGGGGCTCCACCCTCCACGGAGGACATCACCACCTCGGTACCGCCCGGATGAGCGAGGATCCCACCAAGGGCGTCGTCGACCCGGCAGGCAGGGTCCACGGGATGCAGAACCTGTACGTGAGCGACAGCGCGGTCTTCCCGACGGGTGGCTATGCCAACCCGTTGCTGACGATCGTCGCCCTGGCGCTGCGAAGCGCCCGGCACCTGCGGACGACGCTGTCACACTGATCCGCGGAGCAGGAGGCGGTTGCGACGACGGTCGCGGTGGTCCTCAGGGACCTCAGCGGCGAGGAGCGGCGATCGCGGCTTCGATGCCCTCGGCGAAACGCCGGGCCATCTCCTCCGTCCCCATCCTCATGGCATCCTCCCGGCACCCTGCTCGCATCCGTTCGAGCCGGGGCGGATCCTGGAGCACAGCGAGGACGCCTTCCGCGTAGCGTCGAGGATCGCCCCCGTCGTCGACCAGCCGGCCGTTCTCGTCCTGGCGGAGGTAGCCGATCTCCGGGGGGTGAGCCCCTGACGCACTGGCGATGAGGGGGACGCCAGCAGCGAATCCATCGACGATCACTAGGCCCACCCATGTGGGCACCATCAGGAAGGTGGAGAGCCTCATCACCTCGGCGAGGTCGTTATCGAAGCGTTGGCCGAGGTAGTGCATCCATGGACGCGTACTCGCCTGTTCCTGTACCCACGGGGCCAACGGTCCGTCGCCCACCAGGACGAGCTCGAAGGCGGGCGAGGCATCTCGAACCACGTCGGCGGCTTCAACGAGGTGATCGAGGCGCTTCTCAGGCAGCAACGCTCCAGCGTACAGTCCGACCTGGCTCCCTCGTATCCCGTGTGCCTCCCGGAGCTGCTGGACCTGGTCGTCCGAAACTGCTTCGACGGCAGCGGTCAACTGCTGCGTGTCAGTCGAGTTGTTGACCGAAGTGATGCGCTCACCCGGGAAGCCGAAGGTCTCCACGAGCTCTGCCACCCCGTCGGTGTAGGCGAACCACCAGTCCGGCTGGGTGGAGTAGAACCGCTTGAACCGTTCAGCCGTCATGCTCGCGTCGGGGTACGGGTCGTCACCGTGGCCCCAGAGAGCCACCTTCGGGCCACCGAACCGCCGACGGAGCAGTAAGCGGTAGTTGAGTAGGAGACGGCTGGCCTGCTCCACGACCACCAGGTCTGCCTGGTGCAATCCCCTCGGTGCTGACTGCCACAGCACCGTCTTGCCGGCGATGCCGACGTCACGGGCCGGTGCTCTCTTGGCCCAAGCCAGCGACTCGTCGGCCACGACGTCCTTGCGACGATCCTGGTCTCGTGGCGGCGTGTTGTGGACGACCGCCAACTGGATGCCCCGCTGCTCGAGTTCGGAGCCCAGCGACCTGAAGAACGGCATGCGATAGCGGCGGATCGTGCGCTGCACCACGGCAACGCGCGGGGGGTTGCTCATCGCAGCGGACCCTGTGACGGAGCACGCTGGCTCGAGGCACTCCGCAGATGCGGCACGGCCCTCGCGAGGGCTGCCTCGGTGGCTTCCACGTGTGGACGAGGATCGAGCGTCGGCGTCCGCGCCGTCGGAGCAGCGGCGTGCAGTTCGGTCATCGCTCTGCCGAGGCGTTGGGCCGTGTCCCGCAGCGACCCGGGTGGCACGACGCGGGCGCGGGCGGGATCTGACGCCTGGCTGGCTACCAGGCCAGCGCCCCCGTGACCCAGGACCACGACCGGCAGGCCCTGATGCATCGCCTCCGCCAACGCGAGCCCGCCCTCCTCCCGGAGACCGGTGAAGACCAGGCCAGCGGCACCGCGCATCCGGCTGAACAACTCGTCTCTGGGGATCCGACCATCGAAGCTGATGCGATCTGCAACCCCTAGCTTCGTCGCCAGTCGCTGCAAGCGGGCCTGGTCGTAGCCGTCGTTGACGAACGACAGCCGCAGCGGTGGGTCGGTGTAGGCGAGTGCCTCGACCGCGAGCCTCGTGCCCTTCTTCGCCCACAATGCCGAGGTGAAGAGGAATTCATCTGGGTCCCGGGGGCCCGTCTCATCCACCGTCTCCTCGCCAGCTGTGAGCGGGTCGATCAGGGCGACGCGGTTGACGATGAGCGCGTCGCTGCGGCGCGTCTTGACGAGACGAGATCGCGTCTCGAGGGTCTCGACGATCGGCACGGTGACGCGACGGTGCGTTCGGCGCGTCGCCGGCAGCATCGCGGTGACCGTCAAGCCGAGGGTGCGCTCCACCTCCGCCAGCATGCCTGCGGGACCGAGGGTAGGCAGCAGCCGGATCGGCGTTCGCACGCCACCACCGGCCGGTCCCCAGATGGAGGGGATACCCAGCTTCCACGCCGGGCTCGGGAGCCAGTAGTTGCTGTAGGACACGTGAGCGATCGCATCGAACGGCCGTGTGCGGTGCTCCTCGCGCGTGCGAGCGATCGCGTTCTTCAGCCAACCGCCATAGGTGACGAACTCGAGCTGCCGGTGGAAGCGGAACCACTTGTGGAACACCGTCAAGAACGCAGCCTCCTGCACCTCCATGAACTCCACCGCTGTCCCGCCTTGGTCACGTGACCACGCGGTCAACTGCTCGGTGTCGGTGGGGCTGTGGAAGACAACGAGGTCGGCTCGGCCGGCCAAGGTACGAACGAAAGCCCAGGTCGCGCCGCGTTCGGACCCTTGCTCGGGGTTGCAGTTGTACGCCCACACCGCTAACCGCGGTCGCCGGCCATCCTCGCCTGCAGACAACTCTGAGTCCTCCGCTCGGACACGTTGCGTGAGTTGGAGGCTACCAAGCGCGGCCCGCGACACGGCTCGGCCGACCCAACCCCCGGCGCCTGTGTTCGCATGGGCCAGCGGGCCTCAGGCTGACTGTGACCTCGTCATACTCGTCGTGAGCCGCAGCGCCGCTCGCAGTGGTTGCCAGCGCCGAGAGG
>SLAN01000303.1 GCA_007126865.1 Spirochaetales bacterium
CTGTTTCAGCGATTCCGCGTTGGGATCGCACCCAATTGCCAGTTGTTTCATGGGCGCGATGGTAGCATAGAGAGCGTCGCTTCGTCGCGAGGTGGGGGAATTGCGCAAAGCGATGAACGGTGCCGATCCGGGACGATCCGGACCTACCCGGTCCGCTCGAAGACGAAGTCGACCGACCCGCGCGCCACCGGAGCACCCGGCCGTGAATCGAACCGCCAGCTCGAGACCGCTTCTCTCAGCTTCTGCCGGCCGCCAGGTGCCAATCCGGGAGCCTGAATATCGACACTGGCCGGACGGACGGTGCCCTGAGCATCCACCTCGAAACGAATTCGCGCGTGTATCGTGGGAGGACCGCCGGCTCGCAGGTCGCTTCCGTCGAACTCCGGAAGCCAGTACTCGACCAGCTCCCTGTCACCGTCTCCTTCCCATTCGACGAAACCGTCCCCGGGATCGTCGGTCCCCTCCGTGTCATCGCTCGCCGGAGCGTCGGATAGAGGCTCGGAAGGGCGGTCGGGAACGTCGCTCGCACGTCCGATCAGATCGCGGATCCGCGGGGTAACGACCGTCTCCGGGTCACCGGCTTCGTCGACCGATTCGCCGGCGGCTTCGCGCGAGTCGAAATACTCTTGCTGTTCAATGAGCGCTTGTTCGTGTTGCCGCAAAGCGTCCTGTCGATGCTGCATGACTTCGTCGTCATCAGCAGTGATGCGTGCTTCCGGAACGGAGTGATCCCTCGATTCGCGAATTCGATCTTCGTCGCTGTGCCGAAGTCCGGGCTGCGGTCCGGCCACGTCGTCCCAAGTCGGCCCTTGCCGGCGCGGCGGTTGCGCTGGTGCAGGAGCCGGTTCTTCGCCCGGCGCGGCCGCTTCTTCGGGCGGCGACTCCTCGCGCGCCGGCTCTTCAGGTGTCGGCTCCGGCTCGCTCTCCGCCGGGGGCGGCTCGACCACCTCTTCCGGTTCCGGTTCGGGTGGCGGTGGGTCAGGTTCCGGCTCATCAGGCAGTTCGGTTTCGGGTACGTCGAGGAGAGCGGGATCGCTCAACTCCACGTATAGCGGCCTCCGTTCGGGTGTCGAATGCCAGTCCACGAAACTCAAACCGACGGCAACCCCGACGTGGATAACGAGCGCACAGCCGATAGCAACGAGCAGGCGATCTTTGTCGGCGCCGAGATTCATACGCTAATCCATCTCCCGGGTACGCAATGCCGCACCGCGGAACCCGTTTTCACGGAGGACATCGAGCACCCGCACCATGAGATCGTACCGCACACTCGAATCGCCTTCAACAACTATGCTCTGCGGCCGGTCGATCTCGTCGTCGGCCGCGACCTCCGCAAGCGCTGCGCGCAATCCGTCGATATCGTATTGCCGCTCGTTGAGATAGAGCTCATCCGGACCGACAACGCTTATGACAACGTCGGTCATGGTTATCTGATCGGGCGAACCGCTCTCCGGAAGATCGAGGGTAATTCCCGGGGTGACGATGAACGTGCTGGAAACCATGAAAAAGATCACGAGCTGAAAGACAACATCTATCATCGGAACGAGGTCGGGTGTAGCTCTCGGTTGTAGTCGTCGTCTGAATCGCATAATCAGTAGCGGGCCCGTTCCCGCGCACCGTCGGATTCGATACCGACCGTCGCCTCCGGCCCCTTGAGAAGCATGACGAGCTCACTGACTCGATTCTCGAGCCGGATGATATAGTGGTTCACTTTGCTCACGAGGTAGTTGTAGAAGATGATCGCCGGAATACTCACGATAATGCCCGCGGCGGTCGTCAACAGTGCCTCCGCGATGCCGGTGGCGAGCAGAGCCGGATCACCTCCAGCCCCGAACTCTCCGAGGACACCGAAAGCCTGGATATTCCCCGTCACGGTTCCGAGCAGGCCGAGCAGCGGTGCGATGTGTGCGATCGTACCGAGCGAGCTCAGATGCCGTTCCATACGAGGTACCTCAAGACTCGCTGCGTCGGTTACCGTCTGCTTGATTGTCTCCTCCGAATAGTCGCGGTGCTCGAGACCAACCCGCATGAGATTGGTGATCGGAGACGGATTCGACTCGCAAATCGCAAGCGCCTCGTCGAAATGGCTCTTTTCCAGCGTCGTCTTCAGGCGACGGAGCAGTTGCTCCTCATCACCCTGAATTCTCCTAAAATAGATCAGCCGCTCGATGATTATCGCCGCAGCAACGATACTTAAGGCGAATATCAGGATAATGATTATCCCACCCTGATCGATCAATTCAAACATGGAACGGTAACTCCTTCATAGCTTAATCCTTCGCTTCAGAGCGTCAGCCGTGCCGACAGAGTCGCACGGAATCCCGGCTCGATAAACGGATAGTCATCGCTCGCCGTCGCACCGACGGTCGCACGCGGCTGTTCGCGCACCGGAGACAGGATATCGTCAAGTGACAGACCAAGCTCAACGCCGGCGGCGAGACTTGCATGAGCGTCGAAGCCGAGCAACGGAAGCGCGGGCTCGTCAAAGAACGGCACCGAGAGTCGTACACCGGTCCCGGCCCTCTCATCCGGAGTGGTCAGCTCGGCGTTCACCCCGACCACATGCACCGGGTCGACCGCACGCCGGTCGATAAAACGACCGGTATGTTCCCCGGTCAACCGGAACACCTGCGTTGGGCGCCAACTTGCGGTCAGATCGGTTCGCAGCTGGATGATCTCCCGTTGGACCAACGGATATCGTGATGCGCCGCCGTCGAACGCACCGATATCGTAGTCATCGCGCGACGCCGCGAACCCGAGAGCGGCATCCATAGTCAGCGCAGATGTGGCCATCCAGTTGGCACCCGCTCTCCCGAACCATTCGCGACCATCGGTGGGAGTTTGTCCGTCCAGGCCGGCAACGGCTACATCCTTCCAGATTTCGGTGAGACTCGGCCTCAGGGGACGTTGTCCTCCCCGCAGTCGCAGCGTCAGGACGTCGTCAATCGTGCCGCTGATTCCTACTTCGAACGGCACCATC
>SLAN01000195.1 GCA_007126865.1 Spirochaetales bacterium
CGAAATGCACAACTTTTGGAACGGTTTTTATGGTTTTCGCTGTGGTGTTTTACAGCATTCATAGTCATTCTGCTGCGGCCGGCTCAAGATATATTGTTTTGGGTGTCCATGCTTTGATTGCTTTGGCTGCTTTGCTGCTCACAAACCCTACTGGAGCGCATGCTATTGCGCGGGCGGCTCACCGGGTCGGCATTATGCCGAAATTTGCCGTGGTGGATCGGCTGGCTGAAGATGAAAGGGGGAGGGCAGATGACTGAAGTTTTATTTGTTTTAGTACCTATCCTACTAATCGGGGTTGGCATTTTGGTTGTAAAATTTGATAATATTTTAGCCGCCATTGTGGCGCTGGCTATTTTGAGTCTCTTGGCGTCTCTGCAGTTTTACATCATGCAGGCCCCCGATGTAGCAATTACTGAAGCGGCGATTGGTGCAGCTTTAACCACTGCCGTTTATTTGTTGGCTATGAAAGCAATGTCTCGAAAGGAGGCGGACAAGATTGAATAAGAGTATTAAACTCATCGTGCTTGTTTTTTTGGCCGCAGTGTTGTTAGCCGGATTCATGATGGTCCGACCCTTTGGACAATTAGAGTATAGTGATATGGACGACTATTACCTGGATCATGCCCAACAAGAGACAGGTTCAAATAACATTGTTACCAGTGTTGTTTATGATTACCGGGGATTTGACACCCTCGGTGAAGCAACGGTTTTATTTGGGACGGCCGTTGGGATGCTGGCGTTGTTTAGGGGGGTGCCTAGATGAAGCCCATGAGCAGAATCACCATCATTATTTCGCAATTTGCCTTTGTTTTAGCGGTTGTCTATGGGCTTTATATCGTAATACACGGCCATTTGACTCCCGGGGGCGGCTTTCAAGGAGGAGCCATTCTAGCATCAGCGGTAGCGATGGTGTTAGTGGCTTTTGGGGAAAAAGACATCAAGTCTTTACTGCCCCAAAAACTCGATGTCGTTTATGTTGCGCTAGGGGTCTTTATGTTTCTATCAATTGCCTTTCTCATAATCATTCCTGAAGGGGCAAAAATTGAGGGTTCCGTTTTTGCTTCTATTTACAATGCCTTTGCCGGACCCGGAGGATTATTTGGCTATCAGACGCCAATTGGACCGAACGATGGGTATCTTAATACCGGCGGTATTGTTTCTGTGAAAAGCGTTATCACAGGGTTGGAAGTAATAGCCGCTCTATATATCATTTTAAAGGTTATGTTTTGGGCCGAAAATGATGTTTTATCCAAAGATGAGAGTGGTCTGATGAACTCGGGAGGTGACCACAATGCATAATATGCCGTATATCGCTGCCGGAACATTGGCCATATTTGGTTTGTACATTATACTTTTCCAGCGAAATCTAATTAAAATTGCTATCGGCCTGAGTTTGCTGGAAATTGGCGTCAATTTGTTTCTTGTGTCACTGGGATATCGAGAAGGTGGTCAAGCACCGGTCTATACCATGTCGCCAATGACAGGTGAAATGGTGCTCCCGGTACCACAGGCCCTCACACTGACGGCTATCGTCATAGGCTTTGCAACAACGGCTTTGCTTTTGGCGATTATCGTTGGTATTTATAGGCACTACGGAACACTTGATATCGCTGAAGTAAGGAGGTTGCGCGGATGAGTGAATTGTTAAACCAGTCAGTAATACTCGCAATAGCTATCCCTTTAGTCGGCGCATTTTTAGCTCCTGTGATTAATGCCATAGGGAAAAAACTGACTAAGATATGGTTGGTAGTTGTTTTCTCAGCTACGATGGGCGTCGTTGTTTACAATTTATACAAAGTTCTAACTTTGGGAACGCAAATTTATGTAGTGGGCGGAGAGAATGTTACCCTTCCGCTTTTGTCGGGAATGGCAGTCCCAATCCGCATTATTATGCACCTTGATGCGCTGAGTGCGTTTATGGCTTTCTCCGGAACGCTGGTTGCTCTTTCAGTCGCAGTGTATTCGGCGGCCTTCATGAACAAGTCGACGGCAGGCGACAAGTATGACACGCTGCTTATGCTGCTTCTTGCGGCCATGATGGGCATGGTAATGACAGGGGACGCATTTAACTTCTTTGTTTTTCTTGAGATTGCAGGGATCGCCACAGCTGTCTTAGTGGCTTTTTGGAGAAATCGCGCCGAAGCTTTTGAAGCTTCATTTAAGTATACGGTTGTCGGTTCCATTGGGGCCTTGATGTTCCTTATCGGAGTTGCTTTCTTGTATTCTAAGTATGGTGTCCTGGACATGGGCGCGATCGCGGGCCGCATGGATATTTCGGTTGTTGATAAAATCGCCCTCGGACTTATGGCTGTTTCGCTTGCCATGAAAGCCGGAGCTGTTCCTATGCATATGGCGACGCCTGATGCATACCAGCAGGCTCCCGCCTCCATCACAGCGTTTTTAGTCTGCGTGAGTCAAGCTAGCCTCTACGGTCTGTTTAGGGTTCTGTTTACCGTATTCGGGCTTTCAATGAACGTCGAAACGGTGGGTTGGCTTATCATTGTCCTTGGCGTATTGTCTATGTTCATAGGCGTTACCATGGCACTCAAGCAGCATGATATAAAACGGTTAATGGCCTATCACAGTGTCTCCCAGACAGGCTATATGCTTATGGGAGTGGGTGTAGGTCTGGCCGTGCTGAGAATGCCTGAAGCGTTTGAGGCCTTTGGATTCGGAGCTATGCAGGGAGGCATCTTTCACATCATTAACAATGCTTTATATAAAGGCTTGTTGTTTTTAACAGCAGGAGCTGTCTTCTATGCGACCGGAAAGGATGATTTAGATGAGATGGGTGGTCTTGCCCATAGCATGAAATACACGACCATCTTCTATATTATCGGGGCGGCGGCCATTGCCGGCATACCTCCTTTTAACGGCTTTGCTTCCAAACTTATAATTTATCAGTCTGTGTTTGCCTTTAATCCTCTGCTGGCTATTATTGCCATGGTGGTTAGTATAATGACATTGGCTTCGTTCA
>SLAN01000159.1 GCA_007126865.1 Spirochaetales bacterium
GTGTAATGAGCTCGACGGTCTTCGGCGTCGTGCAGCTCTTCGAGCATAAGACGAATCTGTTCGGTCGGATCGAGTTTGGTGCCGTCGGAAAGCATACCGTATCGCGCGCTGTACACCCCGGGGCCGCCCTCGAGCGCGTCGACGCAAATGCCGGAATCGTCGGCGATAACCGCGTCGATACGATACTCCCTGTAACCGTCGGGGCCGATTCGTGTCGCGAGCGCGCGCGCTTTCCCGAGCGCGTTCTCGAGGAATGTGGTGCCGGTCTCGTCGTATTCTGCGCTCACACCGATATCGCCCGGTACCAACAGTGTGTGCGGCGAGCAGATCTCGCTCATCTCCCGTTTCTTGTGCTCGTTTGCGGTGCTGAGGAGTAATGTGAGGCTCATATCGCCGATAGTATCGCAATAGCCGGTACCGTGCCACCGACGCATTACCGTATCTCGCGTTCGATTCCGCTGAGTATCTCCCGCGCCTTTGCGACTCCCGAATCGACCGATCCCTTCGGAACCCCGAGGAGCTCGGCGATATCGTAGTTACTCGGACGCAGATTCACGCGTTCGGCCTCTGACGAAGCCTTTCGGTACGATTCGTTCAGCCGGTTGATTCGCCGTTTCAGTCGGCTCCTCATTTCGGGATCAGGTTCCACAAAAAGGCGATACTCGAGCTCTCGTAGACGTTCGAAAAGAAGCTGCTGCTTCGCCCGAATGTGTGCCATTCGCTCGCGCCGATGAGCACACCGGCCGGTCAGCAGCACTCTGCAATGGGTGAGCCAATCGACGCCGACGTTGCACAGACGCGCGATACGCGGCAATTCGGTTTCCCGCACATCGCATATCGCCTTAAGACAGAAAAACAGCAATCCGGCGTTCCGCGCGTTGAAGTCGCGCAGGACGTAATCGAGCTCGACGGCCCGCTGGTGATCGTACGACTCGCGTCGCTGCGATTCATTCTCGCCGAAGGCGCGATACTGCGGGAATCGTGGTTCAGCCGGTAGCTGCATGGATCGTGCAGCCGGAGCGGGTGGTGTCACAGCCTTGTCGGGCAGAAAAGCCGAGGGTTCGGCAAGCTCGAGCGACGGGGTGAGCTCGCTCCAGACGACGAGATCGTACTCGATCTGCTTTCGTATTGTTTCCTGTTTCTTTGCACGCAAAAAACTCTTCAACTTCCAGCGCATGCAAACCGCCAGGTAGTGCTCGAACGGGACATCCCGCGGTTCGTATCGACGAATCATCCGTTCGATCTCCGGCATCATATACAGCAGAAACTCGCCGCAAACGTCCTCATCCAGGCCGTGTTTTCGGGAGGGGTAGTCGTAGACAATCATCGATATGCGACGATGGACCTCCTCGAGTCCCGTGCCGGAGTTCTTGTATCGTAGAACCACCTGTGTCAATGCGCTCATCGGCATCCTCCCTGCAATCGAATCGTGATCGAGGAGATGTCTACACGCAAAAACCATGCCGAAGGCTTCCTGTGGCGTACGCTCCTGCTTTGGTGGGAGATTTGCATACGATATGCAGCGCGGTGTTCGAAGTGGGGTGCGTTTTACCGGCAGACGGAGCTGATCGATCGGCTATCGGAACAGGTATGCGAATTCCGGCATTTACACAGGTTTACATTCGTCTGTCGTGTTCGTCGGACTACCGGCTGTCAGCGTGAGCTGTGGTTGCCCCGTCGGCGAACGCGCCGTCGAACGCCTCTACTACTCGAGGCAATATCTCTTCATACGTTCCCTCGGCGAGAAAGCCGGCGGCGTTGCGGTGTCCGCCCCCACCGAATCGTTCGGCGACCGATCGTACGTCGACGCGATCGCGGGAGCGCAGGCTTCCGGTGCAGCGTTCCGGCGATTCCTGGCGAAGGTAGATGAGCGCTTCGCAATCGCGTATCCCGAAGATCAGCTGGTAGAACGCGTCCGAGTCGCGGTTCTCCTTTCCAACCGTTTCGGTATCCTCGATCGTCTCCCATGTCGCCAGCAGTCTGCCGTCGTGATACACCTGTAGGCGATCGAGTAGTGTGCCGATGAGCCGGCGGGAGGCGAGCGTACGGCCGCCGTACATCCATTCGTGAGCTGCCCGCGGTGCCACGCCGTAGTCCGCCAATCGAGCGAGCCCGTGAAATGCGAACCCCTGATGCGGCAACAGGTGGCGGAAGAATCCGGTATCGGTGGCGAACCCGTACATCAGCAGCTCAGCCTCCGATTTCGTGGGGATGAGGCCCATCGCCTCGATGAGTAGCTGCACGAGATAAGTGGTCGATGGAGACTCGGCCACCACCCACCGCTCATCGCCGAAGCCCCCGCCGGATGCGTGATGATCGATCACATAAATCGGCAATTTCGCCATCTGTTCGCCGATCCGTCCCACGCGCTCCTCTGTAGAGCAGTCGAGCACAATTGCCGCGGTGGCTCCGTCCGGTTCCCGCAGCGTGTGCGGTATCTCCGACTCGAATTCGTCGGCGTAGTGTACGATTTCGCCGCGATCGAAGGGACCGACGTTGAACTGACGCGTCTCGACACCACGACGTGACAGCGCGGATGCCAACGCGATTGAGGAGGCTATGCAGTCTCCGTCCGGTTCCTCGTGGGACACAATGAGCGCACGACCCACCTCCGTAACACGGCGTAGAAGAGAACGGGGAACCTTCGGCTCGGTCATACCGGGAGTTTAGAGATTAAAGTCCGGTTCGTCGATATCGAAGAGCTCCTCGACGTTGTCCGGCGCATCCCATACGCCCCAGCTTTCATGTGTTTTATCGCTGCGCACGTACAGCTTGAGGTGGGAAAACTCCCCATCCATCCAGAATACTTCCATGTACGGATACGCGGGATGCCGGCCCTCGCGCAACTGTGCCTGCGGTGCGCCACCGTTTCTGCCGAACCACGTCAATGGTACAAGCAAGTTGTGCCGGTGCCCGTGGTCGTTTCGGTAGACAATCCTGTAGCCGTGTCGATTCGGGTACACACGGTCGATGTAGA
>SLAN01000142.1 GCA_007126865.1 Spirochaetales bacterium
CTGCGCATCTCCCCCGTGAAACAGGGTGTTCATTCGAAGCTCGATCGGTCCCTCGGGCTCCCGCGCGCCGCCGGCGAAGATCAGCGCCGGCACGAGGAGTACGAGTACCGAGAGCAGCACCACACGCATCCGTAGCATAGCAATACCTCCATGGCGAGGTTCGGATTTACGAACCAGATTCGCATTTCAGAACCTCGAGTGTATAGATGGTACGCCGAAGCTGCGCAGGTGTCAACGAAAACCGGATTCGGAAAAACCGGATTCGGATCGCGCCACTGCATTGACGAGGCGATCTCGCATCGATACGTTGTTCGCATATAGGAACTGAAGCACTACATGGTAAGTACGGTCCGGAAATCGATTCAGATCCTCAACACGCTCGCCGCCGACGGCGATCTCTCGGCGACCGATATAAGCCGAAGGCTCGGCCTGCCGAAGAGCAGCGTACACAACATCCTCACGACACTACTCGCCGAGCGCATGATAGAGCGGAATCCCGACACCGGCCGCTACCATCTCGGCGTAAAGCTCATTGAGCTCGGTCACAAGGCACATACGTCGATCGATGTCGGCCAGGTTGCCCGCTCGGAGCTCGTCCGGCTGAACCAGGTTACCGACGAAACCGTTCACCTGACCTTGCTCGACGAAGAACAGATTCTCTATGCCGACTGCGTCGAGTCGAGCAAGCGCCTTCGGACCTACTCGGTCATCGGAGTGCTCGCTCCCCTGCACTGCACGAGCGTGGGAAAGGCGATCCTCGCCTTCCAGCCGGAGGAGTTCATCGAGCGTTACATCGACCATCATGGCCTGCCGCGATTCACCGCGAACACGATTACCGATCCCGAAACACTGCATCTCGAGCTCGAGCGAATTCGAGGTCTCGGGTACGCGGTAGACAACATGGAGCACGAAGATCACATCCGATGTATCGGCGCTCCGATTCGCAATGCTCGCGGGCAGGTCTTCGCCTCGATCAGTGTTTCGGCGCCGGCCGCACGGATTCCGATCGACGATATGCCGGCGCTTGCCGACGATGTGGTATCGGCGGCGAATACCATTTCCGAACGACTCGGGTGGCACGCCCCGGAGACGGAGCCGTACCATGCATCCATCTGAACGCAGTCAGCACAGCATCTGGAACTCACCGGAGATCGTTTCCAGCTTTCGCCGAAGTCGACCGAGTACCTCGCTGCTCGAGTTCACAGAGGAGCTGGCCTCCGCGGGTGAGCACACCACGCGCCTGCGTATTCTCGATATCGGCTGCGGAGCCGGCCGCAATTCGGTGCCACTCGCCCGCGCGGGCCACACGGTGTTCGGGATCGATGTAGCGCAGGGTATGATCGAGGCTGCTCACGAACACGCGGTTGAAGCGGGTGTGGTCTCCCGCTGCACCTTCCGTACCGGACCGATGGATGCGCTGCCGCTCGACGAGCAGCGGTTCGATCTGATCGTCGCCCACGGGGTGTGGAATCTCGCCGAGTCGGAGGAGATCTTCCGCGCGGCGGTAGCCGAAGCCGCCCGCCTCAGCCGTCCCGGCACCTCGCTCTTCGTAACCACCTTTTCCCGCAATACCCTTCCGCCGGAGGCCGAGCCGGTTGCGGGCACACGGTTCGTGTTCACCGATTTTAACGGCTCGCCGCAGTGCTTCCTGCGAGAACACGAGCTTCGCGAAGAGCTCGCGGAGGCCGGTTTTTCGGCGGCGCCCGATCGGCCGGTTGTCGAGTTGAACCGCCCGGCCGCATGGGAGCAGGGACGCAACGTCGGTCAATCCGGACCCTGGCGCGGAATGAACACGACTCTCCCGCAGAAAGGGCGCCGACTGAACGTGGCCGGGCCGAAGCGCCCGGTGCTCTACGAAGGGGTGTGGTACCGCGAGCGAGGAGGGTAACGCTCGGGGCATCGCCGCACGTGGATCGCCACGGTGGCGCCGGTGAGCGGGGGGCGCGGCACGTCAATCGCCACGCTACTGCCATCGACCGCGTGATAACGCACGCCCCGCGCCTTGCCACCGGCAGATGCGCGGGGCGGGCACCGCTGCCGGCTTGAGCCTCCACCTTGTCCGGCACCTGCGGCTTGTCCGGCACCTGCGGCATCCCGTACCATCTTCCCCGGAGCATATATGGCAAGAAGCAGGCACGCGAAGTATCTCCTGATCGGAGGTGGGATCGCCGCCGCACGAGCGGTCGAATCGATCCGTGACGTCGACCGCAGCGGTACAATCGTCCTAGTAACCGACGAGCCACGCCTTCCGTACGACCGTCCGCCGCTGTCGAAGGGCATTATCACCGGGGATGTGCGCGCACACGAGATCGCATCGAATCGGAGGCTCTTCTATCTGAAACACCGCGTTCGGGTTCTGCGCCGCAGAAGCGTAACGGCGTTGCACGTCGACGGCTCAAAGCCGGAAGCGCCCCTCTCCGACGGCGGCCGGGTGCAGTTCGAGCGCGCACTTATCGCAACAGGCGGCCGCCCACGCCTGCTTCGGGTGCCGGGAGCCGAGCTTTCGGGTGTCCACACCCTTCGCACCGTGGCCGACGCACAGGCGATTGCCGCCGAAAGCGGCGACGGCAGGACGGCGGTCGTCGTTGGTGGAGGCTTCATCGGGCTGGAGCTTGCGGCATCGCTCGCACAGGTCGGCACCAGTGTAACTCTCGTCGAACCGCGCGATAGCCTGTGGCCGCCGAGTACCCCGCCGGCGCTCAGCGAATACCTGCGCTCGTATCTCGAGTCGCTCGGCGTAACCGTGCACACCGGCACGGCTGTCGAGGCGTTTATCGGCGAAGAGCGAGTGCGCGCCGTCCGGACAGAGGCGGTCGCCCGTGAGCAACGCGCCCCCGCGGCACGAGCGGCGGTCGCCCGTGAGCAACGCGCCCCCGCGGCACGAGCGGCGGCCGGCGAGATCGCATGCGACTTCGTCTGTGTAGCCGTTGGAATCGAGCCGAACAGCTCCCTCGCCGAATCGGC
>SLAN01000001.1 GCA_007126865.1 Spirochaetales bacterium
GACTACCGTGGCGGTCGGCTTGCGCAGTTTCGTGACGTCGGCGGCATAGGACTCAGGACGGTCGAGGCCGAGGATGCCGGCGTATCGCCCTTCAGACCGGTCGATGCCGAGTACGATGGGGTGAACGGGTTATGGGTTGTGAGCAACGGTGGTGAAGGCACTGCCGGACTGTTCCGTGTCACCGATCTCAGCCCGAGAAATAAGGCCGTATTCATCGAAGATGGACGAACTCCGCTGCAACCCACCGCCGTCGCTGTCGACTCGCTTGCCCGGCGCGTATATGTGGCAACGATCGGCAACGACGCAGCCGTTCATTCCGTCCATCTGGAAGACAGATCGCTCGACGGACAGATTGTCGAGCTGGGAAATCTCGATCTCGGTCTGGGAGTGCCTGTTGTCAGCGGGATGACCGTTGATGGCTTCGGACGGCTGCATCTGCTCATATACGACAACGACGGACAAGGGCAGGTGGCGCTCGTCACGATCGACGGCGAAGAAGGCCGGCTCCTCGCCGGTCCGGTCTATTTGCGCAATGCCAGCGTTCCATTGTATTCGAGTCGCGCACCGGCTGCCCACCCGATCGGAGACGTGAAGGCCGTCGGCGATGAGCTGCTGGTGGTGACTTCGGCCGTTCCCGCCGGAAGCCCGGTCGTTTTCCGCTACGACACCAACCTGCGTCTTCGAGAGAGCTGGGGGATGAAGGGAGACGCCGACTCCACGCGGCCGGCGGTTTTCCGGGGACCGCGCAGATTCGTCGCGACACGCGAGGCCGACCCCCTCCTCCTCATCGACCAGCCCGACAGCGACTCCGAGACCCCGGAACCGGGTCGGATCGTCGCGTTCCGCTTCGGCACTACCGGGGAGTGGGCCACCTACGAGGAGCGCGGCGGGCCGGCGCTGTTCGATACCCGCGTCGATACTGCGCCGCCTGAGTAGGCCGACAAACTCCTGGAGGCCGATGAGCTCGCCGCTCGTACGCCGTTCACAATCGCGTACCCACCGGCCACAGCGAACGAGAAGTTCGACTAACGAATAGAAATTTGCGAGCATTTGCCCGTTCGGCCCGGACATGATACGCTATGAAGGTAGTCGAGTACAGGAAATCGAGGGGGCCCGGCATCCGGAACACGTCGGTGAGCTTTGACGCCGGCGCCGGAATCTGCCGTGGCGGCGCCGGCCGCTGAGCTCCGAAGGAGCGCGAGATGATCGTCCGAATCATAACCGTACACGTGAAGCCGGAACATATCGAGGCGTTTGAAGCGGAGACGGTCAGGAACCATGAGGGCTCGGTCGCCGAGCCGGGGGTGCTGCGATTCGATGTCTTGCGCGACGGCGATCAGCGCGGGCGCTATCTCCTGTACGAGGTCTATCGTGACCAGGCAGCTGTGGAGGCGCACAAGGAAACTGTGCACTACGAGCGCTGGAAAGATGCGGTCGCCGATATGATGGCGAAGCCGCGCGAGAGTACGACGTGCGAGGTGGTTGCGCCGGCCGATCCGGACCGGTGGTGAGGCTGCGCCGGCCCGGCGGCCGGACGTCGAAGGCGGACAGGCGTATGCCGTCTTCGTGCTCCACCTTGAACCGTACATGAGGCTGTGCTAAAAACGGGAACGGACCATGCGCTATGGACTTCTATGCATCGGGGTCAGCTACGAGTCGGCGCCGGTGCAACTTCGCGAGAGACTTCAGCAGATACACTCGAATGATGCTACTCGCGCGCAGACCGACCGGCTTCTCGCCGAGGCGGTTTCGTGTCGCGGATTCGTGCTTCTTTCCACCTGCAACCGCACCGAGCTCTATGTCAGCCTCGACTGCGACCTCCCCGAAGCACGCGAAGAGGCTGCCCGGTCGCAATGTGTCGAACGGGTTTCGTCATTTCTCGCCGAGCACGGCGGGGTAACATCGCGTCGCTTCGCCGAATACATGTACCGCCACGACGAAGAGGAGGCGGTGAACCACCTGTGCCGCGTTGCCTGTGGTCTCGAGTCGATGATGGTCGGCGAGACGCAGATCCTCGGTCAGGTAACGCGCGCGTTCGAACGGGCACGGAAGGCCGGCACCGTCGACAATACGCTGGAGATCGCCGCTATGCGAGCGATTCGCGCCGGTAAGCGCGCGCGCACGGAAACCGGTATCAGCCGTAATGCGGCGAGCATCGGGTCGGCGGCGGTTTCCGAGGCGAAACGGCGAGCCGGAGGACTTGCCGATGCCACGGTGCTCCTGGTGGGTGCCGGAGAGATGGGCTACGA
This sequence comes from Spirochaetales bacterium, assembly GCA_007126865.1. Lineage (GTDB taxonomy): Bacteria > Spirochaetota > Spirochaetia > DSM-27196 > SKKC01 > SLAN01. The sequence continues at coordinate 2,250 of SLAN01000001.1, forward strand.
GGCGATCGAGGCACTCAGGAGGAGCGGGGCGCGGCGCACCGTTGTGGCGAGCCGCACGATCGAGCGGGCGAGGTCGCTGTGTAAGGGAACCGACGCGGAGCCGACGACGATCGACCGGCTCGACGAGTTGCTCTGCGATGCCGATATCGTCGTCTCCGGTACCGGCGCCGACGAGCCGGTTATCACCGCCGAGGATTTGCGCGGCTGTGTCGACGAGCGCGACGGCGGTGGTACGGCGGTAACCGCCGGCGAAGCACAGCCTGCAAACGCCGGCGATCGCCTCGCAACGGCATCGCCCGGCGGCGACGTGGCGACGAGCGACGGCCGGCGATCCGAGATCATCATTCTCGATATCGCCGTCCCCCGCGATGTGGAACCGGCGTGTGGCGAGCTGAACGGGGTCACGCTCCTCGATATCGATGAGCTCGGCCGGCTCGCGCAAGACGGGAAGGCCGACCGCGACCGCGAGCTACCGAAGGTGGAAGCGATTATCGCCGAAGAGCTCGCCCGCTTCGAGCGCGAGATGCGACTGGCCGAGGTTCGTCCGGTACTCCGCGATATGCGCCGCCACGCCGAACGCGAGCGTGACCGGAATCTCGAACAGCTGCGCTCGCAGCTCGGCGAATCCGGCGATCTGACCGACGAACAGTGGAAGGCGGTAGAGCAGTTCTCGAAATCGCTTATCCGGTCGATACTGCATGCGCCGAC
>SLAN01000331.1 GCA_007126865.1 Spirochaetales bacterium
CGATTCCAGGCGGTCTCGCCGTGGCGTACGAGGCAGAGTGTAGTCGATGGTATAGTCATTGTGTTCGGCAAAAGCCTACCGACAAGCGAGCGGACAGGCAAGGGTTCGTGTCTCGTCGCGGGAACAGTGGCGGGAACATCACCTTGTAGTGTATGTCGTGGCGCGGTACGCTTAAATTGGAGGTGTCATGACTCCGGATGTATTCACATACGAGGTGAAGGGTGAAGATCGCTACCGCGCCTGCGAGCTCGCCGACGGCTCGCACCTGGCGGTCGTAGCCGACGGTCACGGCGGTGCGCACTGTGCCCGTACGGTGGTCGGCAGTATCGGCGGAACGATCGAGCACCGGTTCGCCATGGAAGTGGAGGGTGGAAGGACGCTTTCCGAGGATCGATGGATAGAGCTCGCTCGCGATGCGCTTCGAAGTGCGATTGATGTGGCGACGCACGCCACCTCGAACGAGCTCAGCGGGGCGGTCGTAACCGTGGTCATTGCCGCCGGATCGGGGTCGCCGCTGGTGTTTGCTCAACTCGGTGACACCGTTGCGTTCTGGCGGGGGCAGGATGGGTCGTTCGAGCGGACACCGGACCATAACTGCCGGACCAACCAGGCCGAACGACGGGCAGCCGAAGAGCGGGGAGGGCGGTACTTCCTGGGGTATATAATGGCTTCCGACGGCAGCGGTGGATTGCAGCCGGGACGCTCGCTCGGCGATCATTTTATGGGAGATGTAGTCTCGAAAACCCCCGATATCGACGTCGCTTATCCGTCCGGCGCGATCGTCGTCTCCTCCGACGGTATCCTGAATGATGTCCAGGGCGATTCGAGCTCCGAGGAGGCGCTCTTCACACGCCTTCTCGATGAGATCGAAGATGGAGCCGGTGTGGAACGGGCTGTCCGCAAAGTCTGCGGCGGCAGATTCCGCGACGATGTCACCGTCGTTGCGCTGGTAGATCGATAGCCGCCGGATGCGTGAGCCCTCGAGCGAAGCGACGGCAACCGCCTTTACACCTCCCGCCCCGATGATTACGATTCAGCGGCTATGAAGGCGGTAATCGCCGGCGGCGGAACCGTCGGAATGCAGCTGGCGAATCAACTCGGGGCCGAAGGCATCGATGTTGTACTCATCGAGCGCGACCCCGAACGTGCCCGTATCCTCTCCCATCGACTCGATTGCCTCGTTGTCACCGGCGGTTGCAACAGCCTCGAGGTGCTGCGCAGTGCTTCGGTCGGAGACGCGGATTACTTCATCGCCGTTACCGGATCGGACGAGGTGAATATGATCGCGTGCGGACTCGTCTCGAGCGAGTTCGTCGTCTCGCTCAAGATCGCTCGCGTGCGCAGCATCGATTACAGCACAACCGCGATCTCCGGCAAATCGTTTCTCGGTATCGATCGCGTGGTGAATCCCGAACAGGAGGCGGCAAACGAAATCGTAACGAGCGTCGAACGCGGTGCGATGAGCGACGTATTCGTGTTTCGCAATTCTCCGCTGCAGATGCGACCGATTACCGTAGTGACCGGCTCACCGCTGGTCGGACGATCGCTCGCGCAGATTGGGACCGAGTTGAACGTGAGCTTTCTCGTCGGAGTGATCGTGCGAGGGCGTGCGTACCTCATTCCCGACGGTACAACGGTAATCGAAGAGGGTGATCAACTCTACTCGATCGCGAGCGAAAACGATTTCCGCGAGATCTTCGGAACGTTAGGTAAGCCGCGCCAGCCGATTGAGAAGATCATAATCGTCGGCGGCGGCAAGGTCGGGCGACTTGTCGCCGAACGCGTGCAGTCGCGCGCGGTCGATCCCGAGAACCCGAGGGGCAGAAAGGGGCAGGGAGGCTGGGCGAGGCTGTTCGCCGGCGAACGGCGCAAGCTGCAGATCGTAGAACAGGACTACGAGAAGTGTAAGGAGCTCTCCGCTCAGTTTCCCGACGCGCTGGTGACCAACGCCGATATCTCGGATGAGTCGGTGTTTCAGGAAGAGAAGTTCGGTGACGCGGACCTGCTTATCAGCACGACCGAGAACCAGGAGCTGAATATGGTTACCGCCCTCTACGCTCGCTCGCTCGGTGTGAAACGCACCATGGTGCTTGTGAACAACAGCTCGTACGTCAATATCTGCGGACAGCTCAACATCGATGTTGCCGTCAGTGTAAAGAATGCGGTAGTCGACACCATCGTTTCCACGATCCGCCACGGCGACCAGGAGGTCGTCAGCAGCGTGCGCTCGATTGCCGGTGGGACAATCGAAGTGCTCGAGCTTACCGTGGGACGGGAGAGCCGTGCCGTCGGCAGGGCGCTTCGCGAGCTTCGGCTCCCCAAGGATACCTTGATAATGTCGATTTCCAGAGGTGGTGAAGCATTTGTCCCGAACGGTGAATCGATACTGGCGACCGACGACAAGCTTGTAACGATCGCGAGGCATGACCAGTACGAACGGCTGAACGAAATCTTCCGCGGAGTCCCATGAACGTCCGACTCATCGCTCGCTTTATTGCGCTGCTGCTGGCTGTGGTGGCGCTCTTTATGTTTATTCCACTGCTGATCGCGCTTCTATACGGTGAGGAAGGTACGCCGGCGGCATTCGCAATTCCAATCGGAGTTACTCTGCTGTTTGCGCTCCCGGTCACGCTGTTGACTCGCGGGCGCAGCACCGACGTATCACCGCGCGACAGCTACTTCATGGTCAGCGCCGGCTGGGTTCTCTCCGCGCTCGTCGGTGCGATTCCCTTCGTGCTCTCCGGATCGATACCCGGATTCGTCGATGCGTTCTTCGAGTCGATGTCCGGCTTCACCACGACCGGGGCGAGCATACTGACCGACATCGAGGCGCTCCCGCGAAGCATACTCTTCTGGCGATCGATGACGCACTGGCTCGGGGGGATGGGCATTATCGTTCTCATGGTCGCGATCTTCCCGTTGCTCGGTCTCGGTGGTCGCGCGCTGGTAATGGCGGAAGCTCCGTGGCCGACCGTGGACAAGATTACGCCACGAATCGCGGAAACCGCGAAAATCCTCTGGATGCTCTATCTCTTCCTGACCGTAAGCCAGACAGTGTTGCTCATGTTCGGTGGCCTCGACTGGTACGATGCGCTTACACACACGTTCGGGACGGTCGCGACCGGCGGATTCTCGCCGTATTCGGCGAGTGTCGGACATTTCGAGAGCGCCTATGTTGAATGGGTTGTGCTCGTGTTCATGCTACTCGCCGCGGGGAACTTTCTGCTCTATTTCCGGATCGTCACCGGCCGGGCGATGGAGGTTTCCCGTGACTCCGAGCTGCGCGCGTACGTCGGAATATTCGTGACGGCAACGGTGGCTCTTGCACTCATGCTTACCGTCGGACGTGGATTGGCTGACTCCGGCGGCCTCGAATGGACGATCGAGGAACGAGTCCGGCGGGCGGCGTTCCACGTTGCCACGATTCTTACGACGACCGGATACGTGGCTACCGACTACGAGCTGTGGCCGTACGGCGGACAGGCGGTGCTATTTCTGATGATGTTCATCGGAGGCAGCGCCGGCAGCACGGGGGGCGGGGTCAAGATTGCTCGTGTCGTTGTTCTGACGAAACAGGCGCTGCTCGAGTCACGGCGGCTTCTCTATCCGCGCGGAGTGTTCGCACTGCGTTTCAACGGCTTGCCGATCAGAAAGAACGTGGTATATGCGATTACATCCTTTGTGGTTCTCTATCTGTTCATTGCGTTGATCGGGACAGTTGTGATCATGGTCTCCGGTGCCGACCTGACCACCGGTCTTTCCTCAACACTTGCCACCCTCGGGAATATCGGCCCCGGCTTCGGTGTTGTCGGGCCGACCGGCAACTATGCGGCATTTCCGGCGCCGACGAAGCTCTTTTTCAGCTTCCTCATGCTCCTGGGCAGGTTGGAGATTTACACAGTACTCATCGTACTGGCGCCGGCTTTCTGGCGGGAGTAGGCGTTTTGTGTTCTTGACGCGGTAATCGGCACTTCGTACGGTTCTCAACATGAACATTGATGATGTGTTGGGCCGGTTGACACTGGAGGAGAAGGCGGCGCTGTGCTCGGGCGAAGGGCCGTGGGCCACACCGCCGATCGACCGCCTCGGGGTTCCACGGATCAGGATGAACGACGGTCCGCACGGCTTGCGCGCGCAGAAAGACGAAGGTATCGCGGACCTGCGAGCCTCGAAACCGTCCACCTGCTTTCCGACGGCCGCGTGCATCGCCGCGTCGTGGGATGTGGAGCTCGCCGGCCGGGTCGGCTCGGCGATCGCCGATGAGGCCCGGGATCTCGGGTGCAACCTGATTCTCGGTCCCGGCATCAACATCAAACGCACTCCACTGTGCGGGCGCAACTTCGAGTACTACGCCGAAGATCCGGTACTTGCCGGCGAGATCGCCGCTGCGTTCGTCTCCGGGGCGCAACAGCGTGGAGTCGGCGCAACGCTCAAGCACTATGCATGCAACAACTCGGAATTCGAACGGATGACTATCGACGTACGTGTCGATGAGCGGACTCTGCGCGAGATCTACCTTCCGGCGTTTGAGCGGGCGATAGCGCGTTCGCGTCCGTGGGCTATCATGGGGGCGTATAATCGGGTAAACGGGATATTCGCCTGCGAGCATCCATACCTTCTGCAGCAGATTCTCAAGGATGAGTGGGGCTTTGACGGCCTCGTCGTGTCCGATTGGACTGCGGTCAACGACAGGGTTGCTGCCACCGCGGCCGGTCTCGATCTCGAGATGCCCGGTCCGAGCGAAACGAACGATGCCCGCGTGGTCGAGGCAGTGAAGTCCGGAGACCTTTCGGAGACGGTGCTCGATGAACGGGTCCGGCGCATCCTGACTATCGCAGATCAGGCAGAGCGATCCGGGATAGATACGGGCAACCCGCTGAGCCAGCCGACCGACGAGCACATCGCCGCGCACCATATGCTCGCGCGGGAGGCGGCGGCCGACAGCATAATCCTGCTGAAGAACAGCGCCGAGGTACTGCCACTCGACCCGGATACCTCCGAACGTATCGCTCTGATCGGCCGCTTCGCCGATACGCCGCGCATCCAGGGTGGCGGCAGCTCGAAGGTCAATGCGACCCGAACGGAGAGCGTGCGAGAGGCGTTCGAGCAGCCGGGGTATCGCCGGGTAGAGTACGTCCCCGGCTACGATGAATCGGGAGAGGCGGACGCGCATCACATAGATGGCGCCGTTCGTGCCGCCGGAGACGCCGACGCGGCGGTGGTAGTGGTCGGATTGCCCGATGCGATCGAGAGTGAAGGGTTCGATCGGGAGAACATCGACCTGCCGAGCGGACAGGGCGATCTCGTCCGTGCGGTGGCCGCCGAACAGCCGAATACGGTGGTCGTAATCGTGGCGGGATCGGTCGTGCGGATCGAGGATTGGGTAGACGATGTCCCGGCGATCTGTTTCGCGGGACTCGGAGGACAGGCTGCGGGCGCGGCGATCGTCGACGTGATCGGCGGCAGTGTTAATCCTTCGGGAAGGCTTACCGAAACGCTTCCGAAGCGGCTCGAGGAGACCTCCGCCTGGCTGAATTATCCCGGTGAAAACGGGGAGGTACGTTACGGCGAGGGAGTGTTCGTGGGATATCGGTATCACGATGCGAAAGGAATCGAGCCGCGGTATCGGTTCGGCCATGGACTCTCGTATACCGAGTTCGAGTATGGAGCGGCGAATGTGAGCTCCGACTCGATTGCCGACACCGATTCGCTGTCGGTTGCTCTGCCGGTAACGAATGTCGGCGAGCGCGACGGAGCGGAGGTTGTGCAGCTGTATGTGTCACCGAAGCAGGCACGGTTGAAGCGGCCGCCGCGTGAGCTCAAGGCCTTTCGCAAAGTTCGTCTCGAAGCGGGCGAGCGCGGTGATGTGGTGTTTGTGCTCTCGCGTCGCGATTTCGCGTACTACGATCCGGTCTTTTCCGATTGGATAGTTGACGACGGTGAGTATGAGCTGCAGATCGGTTCGACTCCCGATGACATCCGCCGCTGTATAACCGTCCACGTTCACGCATCGCAAAGCCGGCGACGCGAGCTTACCGGCTGGAATTCGATTCGCGACTGGCTCCACGACGAGCGTGGGCGCGAGGCGTTCGACTCGGTGATCGGTGCCGACCTGGTCGATCGGCTGTCGGGAGGAATGCGGGCGGAACGGGAAATGTTTCTCAACATCCCGCTGCGGAAAGTCCCACAGCTTACCGGCGGTACGGTTTCCGAAGAAGCGATCGACCAATTGGTCAAGAAGGTGGCGAATGGAGGGCAGTGAGGAGCAAACGGACCCGGCCGGGCTATACCCCGGCGGGTTGCGGGTCCGTTCCGAGCGCTTCGCCGGTCGAGACACCGAGTGACTCGTAAATTCGGCGAGTGGCCCGCGACTTGTTCAACGTGTAGAAGTGAATGCCGTCGATTCCGTTGTCGAGAAGGTCCCATACCTGCTGAGTCGCCCAATGGACCCCGACGTTTTCGACCAGGGCGTCATCTTCGGCGCGGTCAATCGCCTTCAACAACGGCGCCGGGAATCGACTGCCTGCGGCAAGCTCCGCCATCTTTGCCATACCCTTGCGGCTGGTTATCGGCATAATACCGGCGACCAGCGGAACGTCGATTCCGGCGTAGCGGCAGCGCTCGCGCCAATCGTAGAAGTCGTGGTTGTCGAAGAAAAGCTGGGTACATACGTAGTCGGCGCCCGCATCGACTTTCGCCTTCAGATACTCGATTTCCTTCAGTCGGTTGGGCGTGGCCGGATGCCCTTCCGGAAAGCCGGCTACTCCGATACCGAGCTGGGGGTGGCGCTTCTTGATAAACTCAACGAGGTCGGAGGCGTACTCAAAGCCGCCGGGAGTCGTCTCGAAGTTCAGAACGCCACCACCCGGCGGGTCGCCGCGGAGAGCCATTATGTTCTCCACGCCGCTTTCCACATAGGTGTCGAGAATCCGGGCGGTTTCGTCTTTCGTGGTTCCCACGGTCGTCAGGTGGCATACGACCGTCAGATTCGTCGTTTTGAGCAGCTGAAGCACGAGCTCGTGAGTGAGCTCGCGCGTCGACCCGCCGGCGCCGTAAGTGACGCTCACCGCGTCCGGTCCGAGCTCCTCCAACTCCGTGATCGCCTGTCTGAGCCGTTCGCTCGACTTTTCGGTCTTCGGAGGAAAGAACTCGAAACTGAACGCGGGACGCCCCTGCTGGTATACGTCTCGAATATGCATTACCGCTTCCTGAAGTGGAAGATGCCCCACGTAAGGTATCCGTTCTTACCGCCGGATACCCAGTGACGTAGCCCCTTCTTCATGCGCTCGAGATAGTCATCGGAGACGCCGGCATCTTTGAGACGCGCTTCATTGGCAATCGTCTCGTCGAGAACCCGCTGGTAGTGGCGTGGAAGCTGCTCGGCGTGCTCCTCGAATTCGATCTCGTCGAATCCGAACTTCTTCGCGAAATCGCGGTAGAGTGCCGGGCATGCGAGGTCGTCGAGCTGCAGTCGTGCGAGGATCGGATCGAGCACCCCTTCGGGGCAATCGTCGGTTCTCATCGGGTCGGTGAAGATAATCTCTCCGCCCGGCTTGAGGACTCGATCGATCTCGCGAAAGATCTTCTCGCGATTGCCGCTGTGCAGAAATGCGTCCTGTGACCACACGAGGTCGAACGTCTTGTCCGGGTACGGAACGTCCTCGAACGTGGCGTCCACCACCTCGACGAGGTGGTCGAGGCCCTGTGCCTTGTTCTTCTCCCGGTCGCGGTCGTTTTCGACTTCGCTGAGGTTGAGCGCGACCGAGCGGCAGCCGTATGTCTTCGAGAGATATCGGCATGAGCCGCCGTAACCGGCTCCGAGATCGAGAACGTAGGAGTTCTTCCCGAGGTCGGTCGCCTTGGAGGCCATGCGTTCGATCGTGCGCTGGCTGGCCGGCGCGATCGGATCGATATCCGACTTGTACAGGCCGATGTGGATATCCTCTCCACCCCATATTGTGAAGTAGAAGTTATCCGCATCGTTCGAATTGTAATAGCTCTGTGCGGTTTTCGTTGCTTCTTCAGTGTAGGTTTTCATAGTGTGTCCTCCCTATTTCTGCTCCTTGATCGCAGCGTCCTCGCCTTCGTCCACTGAGAAGTAGTCCTTCTCCGCGACATGCACGAAGAAGTCGGGATCGTCCTCACGGTAGGTCTCCTGAAAGTCACCGTAGGTGTCGATCTTCTGGAATCCGACCTCGAGCAGGAGGCGGTGCACGTATCGTTTGCGCAGCGGGAACATATTCAGGTAATACTCGGAATTGTCCGGGAACCGGTATTTGAAGCGAGCGAGGCCGTCATCGACGAAATCCGGCTCGGCCGAAACGCTGTCGCCGCAGTAGTAGTAGGTGTGCTTGCTCGAGAAGCCGTGGTCGAGAATGGCGTCATAATTGCGCTGGTCGAGTATGAGCACCCCGTCGTGCTTGAGCACGGCGTAGAACTCCGCGAGTGCCTTGCGGCGGTCTTTTTCGGAGAAAAGGTGCGTGAAGCTGTTGCCGAGGCAGACGACTGCGTCGAACGTTTCGTTCAGGTCCTTGTTCAGCCATCGCCAGTCGGCGTGTACGGTCTGGAGAATGTGACCGCGTTCGCGTCCGTTCTCGAACGCCTTCGTGAGCATCTCCGGGCTGCCGTCGGCACTTACCACGTCGAAGCCTGCCTCCATCAGCCTGATCGAATGGAACCCCGTACCGGTTGCCGCATCGAGGATTCTCTGCGCTCCGCGCTCTTTGAGCATTCGGAGAAAGAAGTCGCCCTCTCCCTTGGCACGGCTATCCCAATCGATCAGCTCGTCCCATTTGTCCACGAAACCGGAGATGTACTCGTCTACGTAATGATCGCTCTCGCGAACCTGTGTCGGGTCGGTCCCGAAGTCCTGCTTTTCCATCGTTGGCATATTGCTCTCCTTCCTGGGTGGTTTCCGAGCGCGCCTGCCGTTGTGACAGGCGGCCGTCGAACCCTCCCGGAGACCGGTTGCCATGCTCGATCTCACGGAAGTGCGTGACGCCGGTGCTGCCCGAGCAGTCACCGGCGTCGTTAAGAATTCTCTCGTCTCAGTAGCGGTAGTGGCTTGGCTTGAATGGGCCTTCGAGAGGCACTCCGATGTACTCGGCCTGTTCCGGTCGCAGCTTGGTGAGCTTAGCGCCGATGCGGTCGAGGTGCAGTCGCGCTACCTCTTCGTCGAGGTGCTGCGGCAGTCGGTAAACGTCGATCTCGTGTTCATTGTTCCAGAGCTCGATCTGGGCGAGCGTCTGGTTCGTGAATGAGTTCGACATTACGAAGCTCGGGTGTCCGGTCGCGCAGCCGAGATTTACGAGGCGCCCTTCGGCGAGCAGGAATATGCTGTGCCCGTCGGGGAATCGATACTCGTCGACCTGCGGCTTGATATTGATCTTCTCGACGCCGGCCAGCTCTTCCAGCTTGGCGACCTCGATCTCGTTATCGAAGTGTCCGATATTGCAGACGATCGCCTGGTCTTTCATCTTCGACATGTGTTCGGCGGTGATCACGTCCCGGTTTCCGGTCGTGGTCACGTAGATGTCCGCCTCCGGAAGCGCGTCTTCGACCGTTGTAACCGTATACCCGGCCATAGATGCCTGGAGCGCACAGATGGGATCGATCTCGCTGACGAGTACGCGGGCCTTCAGAGAGGCGAGCGCCTCGGCGGAGCCTTTGCCCACGTCGCCGAAGCCGCAGACCATCGCGGTCTTGCCGGCGATCATAACGTCGGTTGCACGCTTGATTCCGTCGACGAGACTCTCGCGACAACCGTAGACGTTGTCGAACTTGCTCTTTGTGACGCTGTCGTTGACGTTGATCGCCGGGAAGAGCAGCTCACCGTTCTTCTGCATCTGATAGAGCCGGTGAACGCCGGTGGTCGTCTCCTCGGAGACTCCTTTCAGCTGTTTCGCAGTCTTCGTGAAGAAATGCGCATCCTCGGCGAGACTCTCTTTGAGAATCGCATTCACGCACTGGAGCTCCTTGTTGTCGGTCGGCTCGTCGAGTATCGACGCGTCCTTCTCGGCCTTTGCCCCGCGGTGGACGAGCAACGTGGCATCTCCGCCGTCGTCGACGATCAGCGACGGACCGCTTCCGTCGGGCCAGGTCAGCGCCTGCTTGGTGCACCACCAGTACTCCTCGAGCGTTTCGCCCTTCCAGGCAAACACCGGAACTCCCTTCGGATTGTCCGGGGTTCCTCCTCTCTCCGGGCGTCCAACCGCGATAGCGGCTGCAGCATGGTCCTGGGTCGAGAAGATATTGCAGCTCGCCCAACGAACGTCGGCTCCGAGCTCGACGAGCGTTTCGATAAGAACCGCCGTCTGAATCGTCATGTGAAGGCTTCCGGTGATCCGGGCGCCTTTCAGCGGCTTCTTCGGCCCGTACTTCTCGCGGGTGGCCATGAGGCCCGGCATTTCCTTTTCTGCTATTTCGATCTCTTTGCGTCCGTAGTCGGCGAGGTTAAGATCCTTCACCTTGTACGAGACTTTCGGTGCTGCTTGCACTGTACTCATACACTCTCCTGTTTCATTAGGTCTTTGTGATGTGCGCCTATCCGCGAACGGCGGTTGAACCGTTTTCGGTTCGCGCACGTGAATAATACTGCTCACCGAGTCGCTTCGACTCGGCGGCGTCGAACTGAGCGCCGCGACGCTCCACGATTCGGGCGGCGAGAAAAGATGCGAATCGCGCCGCTTCCTGCACGTCGGATCCGTCCGTAAGCGAGTAGAGGAAGCCGGCGGCGTATGTATCCCCCGCGCCGGTCGAATCGACGAGCGATGCCGTATCCGCCTCGACCCGGTAGAGATTGCCGGCGGTGGCGATCACCGATCCGTTCTTACCGTCCTTCACGGCGACAATCCCGACATTCTTCGAGAGTAACCGCGCCGCTTCGGCCGGGTCCGACTCTCCGGTGAGCATTTCCGCCTCCGCCTGATTCGCGAACAGCAGGTCGACGTCGCGCTCGATAATCTCTCGGAACGCATCGCCGTGGCGGTCAACAGCGTATGGGTCGGCGACGTCGAACGATACCTTTGCACCGCCCTTTCTCGCCGCGGCGACCGCATATGCGATCGCGGCTCGCTGACTATCGGTGTCGAACATGTAGCCGGTGAAATGGATCCAGTCGACATTCTTTGCCCGTTCGGTATCGACGTCATTCGACGAGAACCGATCGCAGACTCCGAGAAA
>SLAN01000205.1 GCA_007126865.1 Spirochaetales bacterium
ACCCACGGCCACCGACAAGCCGGGAATGCCCATCCCGTCGACGTACCGTGCGATGTGCTCGTCCAGAACCGCTTCCAGCTCCGCCCTCTCCGCCGACTCCCACCCCGTCGAGGCGCTCGCCAGATTTGCGGTCAGGAGCAGGCACAGCCCAAGAACCCCCGCTACTCCCCGCCGAGCCGCCACCCCCCCGACCCGTCCTGCGCCATTCCCAATCCGCTCTCGCGCCATCCTCGCACCCTCGTACTTCCGGTCAATTCGGCAAGGCGGCCGGCCGCACCCGCACCGACACCTCGAACGTCGCCACCCGCACCTCAGGCGCCAACCGGGGCGGTCGCCGCCAGGAGCGAGTCACACCATTCGGTGACACGCTCTCTCTGCGACTCGAAATCGATCTTCGCTCTGTCGTCGGGCTCCTGATACCCCTTGAAGAAGGCCGTGCCGATCGGCGCGGTGGGCAACAGCCGCGCGACGCTCGCCATGTATTTCTCCCGATTGAGAAAGAGCGACTTCATTGCGCCCTTCAGGCCCTTCTCGCCGGCGTCGAGTGGGTCGGAGCCGCACACAATAAAGAGCGCGGTGGGGCCGGCGCTCATCCGCCCGGAGTGTTCCCGGATGAACGCGGTAAGTCCCGTCCGTTTCGCGCTGAACATGTACACAGCGGTTCCCAGAATGTAGAGATCGCAGTCGAACCGGTCGAAGTCCGCCGGCTTCGCGCATACCACTTCGTGCCCGATCGAGCTCAGGTACTCGGACATCCACGCGACTATTTCCGCAGTCGCCGCGTTTCGGTTCGTTCCGAAAACGATTCCGATCTTCACCGCATCCTCCGATACCGCACGCTGGCTCCGGAGACCGAAATATCCGGGCAGGTTCGATGGAGAGAATCATCGACTGTGGATCGGTCAGAGTCAAACCCGCGAAGGCTGTCCGGAGTTGCGAAAGCTCGTGATTGTGCCGGAAAGCGCACGGCGACGCGAGCGTCATCAACGTGCAAGTATGGATGTCATGAGCACACGAGCTGTATGGACGATCGGCACTCTGCTTCTCGTGTTCGGCCTTTTAGCGCTGGTTGCATGTCGGCCCGATCGGGAAGGTGTTGAGAAAAACGACGGGGAGTCGGGCGCTGTCGAGGAGGAACTCGCCCGGCTGCCACATGAGCTCGTAATCCACGGAAGGACGATTGTATTCGACAGCGAGTCGGTGGAAGCTGAATCCCGCGACGAATATGCACGGCTTCCGTACGAGGTGGAAATAGGCGACGAAACGCGCCGAGTAGAGGCGGATATAGCCATGGAGTCGGACGAGGCGCCGGTAGAGTTTATCGAACGGTTTATCGAAGGAGGCATGCCACCGGAAGAAGAGCTGGATATGTATCCGGAGACCATGTATCAGTACACCGTTTCTCTTCATCAAATGGAGCGAAACTCAACAGCAGGTATCTCGGCGTACGTCCGTTCCATGAACTTTCCTGATGATGCGATCGGCGGCAACGAGCATCGTTTCGATTCTTCGGTAAGAGCAGACGATACCTGGTCATTGCTGTGGCACGGAGAGCGAATGTACTGCCGCCGGCCCGGACGGGAGTTCTGGCAGCCGGCCGATCAGCTGTGTCCTTAATCGTTGGTATCACTCAGAGTCGCGGGGCCAAGGGCGTGCTCCTCGATCCGAGAAGCTATCAGGAAATGGTGGATGCGCTCGGGATTCTCAAGCTCACCGCTGCCGGAGAACGGGATATTGAGGCGGGAAGAGTCACAGATCACGGGAGCACAATAGCCTCGGTTCGTGAACGCCTTAATGCCAGACACGAGAACCGCCAGACGTGAAGGCGGTTTCCTGGACCAGCTCTGCGAATCAAGACCTCGTTGAGATCGTAGACTATCTCGCTGAAGAGTCGCTTGAAGGCGCAGAGGCGTTTGTCAATCGCGTCGATCAGGAATTCACTCATCTTCTCGAGTTTCCGCAGATCGGCCGCGTCGTGCCGGAGCTTGAACGCAACATAGAGGACGTTCTTCTCAAACGCCTGCTACGAGAGTAGTGCAACAAAGCGGCCGGGCCATCTTCTGTGTGAAATCCGACTCCCATCGGATCTCGTTCCGCATTCACGTCGAGAAAGAGAGGATCTGCCCCTGCCGTGTATACTCAAGCCGGTCCTCGGCGACCACTCAGTACTCGGCCACGTCGAGGAGCGTCCAGTAGACGTTACGGTCCCCATCAATCTTGTACTTCAAAAGCAGCTCCCCGCCGATGTGCCCGTCCTCGAACCACGCCAGCACCCAGCGGTCGTTGAGCACGCGAATTTCCTCGCGCGAGTAGAAGTCGAGTGTTCCGCCGAGGACTCCTTCGAGGCCGGTAAGCTCGTATATCAGCGACTCGCCTCGCGACTGAAGATCGTCGCGAAGGAGCGTGTCCGCCTCGCTGCGGCTCATGCCGTGCGGAAGTGAGCCGACCGCCTCCCCCGCGCGCCGACTCGGCGGCAGCTGCTCGGCGGCGAGCTCTTCTTCAAGACGTTCGACCTCGGAAGCTTGCTCGTCGAGCGCGCTCTCAAGCTGTGAGCGCTCTTCGCCCGCCTGTTCGAGTTCGGTTTCGAGCGAGGAAATCGTCCGGTGCTGCCGGAATGTAGTGATCGCGAGCGCAGTCGCGGCGAGAAGCAGGAGCACGCCGGCACTCCGGGCTGCAATTCTCCGGGCGGATGAGGGACTCGTCATTGATTCAATAGTGGCACGGGCTGTGATGTTGGGGAAGAGGCCCGTGGTTGGGGCAACATGTTCTCGACCGCAGATGGCGTCACGAAAGCTCGGTCACCCACTCCCCTCCTTCACCATCCGAATACACCATCGGGATGATCAGCTCGCCATACCGCTGCATGGTGCGGGAGTCGGAACCGCTTGTGAGTGGACGACCTTCTCTGGGCGCGTCCCCGCCGCTGCGCGGCGG
>SLAN01000194.1 GCA_007126865.1 Spirochaetales bacterium
ACCAGATCCACATCGCGATACAGCGCGCTCTGTTTCTCTAAATCGGCATAAGATTCGGCGCAGTGTACCGGGATTCCCATTATTTCGCCGTATGTTTCGATCTGTTGGCGCGCTCCGATTCGATAGTTGTCAATAGTGATGATGCGGACATCGTGCGCGTCGAGCCCACGCGAACCAAGACCCCACATCGCCGCGAGCTTGGCGATTGTCGTGGTCTTTCCCACCCCGGTCGGTCCGACCAGCACGAAGGTGTGCCTGCGTTTCTCCTGCTCGTAGTCGTACAGCGGAATACTCTCCCCGATCCACTCAACGACCCGCTGCTCGACCCTTTCCACATCATCGAGCTCGTCAAGCGCAAACTCGCGCTTGATGCGAGCGACCATGCCCCGGATATAGCCGGGTGTGAACTCGTTTCGCTCGAGCAGATCGCGAATATGCTCGATCGATTCGTGCTCCCGTTCATTGCCCGGAGCGCGAAAGACCGATTCGGAAAGCTGATTCTTGAGTCCCTGAACCTCCTCGACCAGCGTTTCGAGCGTGCGATCGCTCTTCACCGAGCCGAGGATCTTTCGCTTCTCCTCCTCCACGTCAGGCGCCGGGCGTTTCGGCTTCCGAACCGGTTCGTTCGACAGATAGCCGGTCAGCTCCACTCCCTCGCGGCTGAACAGACCCAGAAATCCGCCCAAACGGATCGTGCGCTGATGCATGACCTTTGCCTGTTCACCGTATTTCGCCCGCACCTTCTCCATCGCGTCGCGATGCGTCGTTGCCTGCTCAACGAAGTATTCCATTGTCCCCCCAAGTCACTTCGGTCACTGCACGTCTACTGCCCCGAGGCTGTTCACCCGTATATCGGATGCAACCTCCGGAACGCTCAACACGGCGAGGTCCGGTATATCGCGAACCGTACTCGCCCGCACCAGCGGGCGCGCCCGCTCTGAACAGAGAACAACGGGGAAATAGCCCTGCCGCTGTACGTTCGCAACCGCGTTTGTCAATGCATTGATCCAGGCTCGCTGGAGCTCTGGCTTTAGAGCGGGCACTGCACCGCCGGCGGTATCCACCTTGCTGTCTACGAGCGCCTGTTCAAGCGACGGATCGATGGTGAGAACATTCAGTACTCGCTCGTCGTCGGCATACTGCAGACAGATCTGTCGGCCGAGAGCCTGACGTGTCTTCTCCACGAGAAAGCTGCCGTCTTTGCTGACGGTAGCATAGTCGGCGAGCGTTTCCAATATCGCCACCATATTGCGAATACTTATGCGCTCACGCAGCAGGCCCTGCAAGACCTTCTGAATCTCCCCGAGCGAGAGCGCATTCTGCGCTTCATCGACAACCGCCGGATAATCTTTTCGCAGGTTATCGAGCATATTACGCACTTCCTGACGCCCGAGAATTTCGGCAGCGTGGCGCTTGATCACCTCGGTGAGATGCGTCGCGATGATGCTCGGTGAGTCGACCACGGTGTAGCCGTAGCGCTCGGCCTGCTCTCGATACTCCTCGGTTATCCACTTCGCCGGAAGGCCGAACGCCGGATCGGTTGTACGCTCGCCGGGTATGTCCTCGCGCTCGCCGCCCGGGTTAATGCTGAGGTAGTGGTTCATCCGGATCGTACCCCGGCCTACCTCCGTTCCACGAATCTTTATACAGTACTCCGACGGCTGCAACCGCATATTGTCGATGATCCGGATCCTCGGTACCACCAGCCCGAGATCGAGCGCCGCCTCCCGGCGTATACGCGTAACCCGCTCGAGCAGCTCCGCTCCCTGGTCCCGATCCACGAGCGGCACCAGGCCGTAACCGAGCTCGAGCGAGATCGGGTCAAGCGGTGCGACGTGTGTCGCTTCAGGCTCCTGCTCCCGCTGTTGCTTCCGTTGCGCCGACTCGCTCGCAGCACTCGCTTCGCGACTTGCCGCCGTCTCACTCGCTCCAAGACTATATGCGAAGTACGCGCTGATCGCCGACATCGGTATCAGAACATACCACGGGAAGCCCGGCAAAAACGATATGCCCAGCAGGAAGGCGGCCGCAACCCAGTATGCCCTCGAGTGTCGGGCGAACTGTCGTGCGACATCCTGACCGAAGGTGCCGTCGCTGATGGCCCTGGTCACAATGAGCCCGGTCGCGGTAGATACCAGCAGGGCGGGGAACTGAGTCACCAGTCCGTCACCGACGGTCAGACTGACATATGTCTGCAGCGCGAGATCGAAGCTCTCCCCGAGCAGCGTCATCCCGATCGTCATTCCGCCGATAATGTTGAGCGCGGTGATGAAAATACCGGCCTTCACATTGCCGCTGACAAACTTCGCCGCACCGTCCATGGCACCGTAGAAGTCGACTTCGCGCTGCAGCTCTTCCTTTTTGCGGTTTGCCTCCTCCTCGGTGAGCGCACCGGCGGAGTACTCAGCG
Organism: Spirochaetales bacterium; assembly: GCA_007126865.1. Lineage (GTDB taxonomy): Bacteria > Spirochaetota > Spirochaetia > DSM-27196 > SKKC01 > SLAN01. The sequence goes on from SLAN01000194.1 coordinate 2,410, forward strand.
TCGATCGCCATCTGTTTCGCCGGCAGTCCGTCGAGTGTGAAACGCGCGGCAACCTCGGCAACTCGCGTGGCGCCCTTGGTGATCACGACCACCTGCACGACGATTATGATCGCGAAGATGATGAGGCCGATTACGAGCCCTGTGAGTCCTTCGGTGCCGACCACGAAGGTCCCGAACGCTCGAACGAGCCGCCCCTCGAACTCGGCTCCCTGGCTCAGGATCAGTCGAGTAGAGCTGATGTTCAGAGCGAGCCCGAATACGGTGAAAACGAGCAGAAGCGCCGGGAATATCGAGAAATCGAGTGCTTTCTGAGTATAGAGAACGATCAGAACGACGAGCAGGCTGGCGACCAGATTCATCGCCATGAGCGCGTCCAAAACGACCGCCGGAAGCGGAATGACGAACATGAGCGAGGCGAAAATCACCCCGCCGGCGACAAGCAGGTCGCTCCGCGCACCTCCGAGCAGAGAATTACTGAGAATCGATCGTGCATCCGCCATCAGACGCCTCC
>SLAN01000197.1 GCA_007126865.1 Spirochaetales bacterium
GCTCGACAGGTTTGAGATCCCAACCCCGAAACCGGGCGCGTGGGATGAGCCCGCGCGCCTCGACGCCTTCCTTAGGGCCGTCAAGTGGGGATCTGTCACCAACGCAAACCAAGATGTCCTTGAGTCGCCCTACCGCTCCGGCATCGACCTAAAGACCTACCAACTCGAACCGCTCGTCCGGGCGTTGGACATGTCTCGCGCTCTGATGCTCATCGCCGACGACGTCGGTCTGGGTAAGACCATTGAGGCTGGACTCATCCTGCAGGAGTTCATCCTCCGTCACCGGGTGCGCAACGCACTGATCGTGTGCCCGGCCGGGCTGGTCGAGAAGTGGCAGCTCGAGATGCGTGAGCGCTTCGGCGTGGAGTTCCGCGTCCTAGATACCGCCTATGAGCGCGAGGTCGCTCGCACGCGCGGCCGTCACATCAACCCGCTCAAGTCCTACCCGTGGCTCGTCACCTCCATCGACTGGCTCAAGCGCCCCGAACGCCAGGACATGCTCCACGCCGCCATCACAGGCAGGGAGCCGGACGAGTTCCCACGCCCGTTCGACCTGCTCATCCTCGACGAGGCGCACCTCGCCGCACCCGCCGGCGCCAACATCCCAGTCGACTCGCTTCGCACCCGGCTGATCGAGTGGTTCGGCTCCTACTTCGAGCACCGCCTGTTCCTGACAGCGACCCCGCACAACGGGCACCGGGAGTCGTTCTGGGCGCTGCTGTCGCTCCTCGACCGGGTCCGGTTCCCCAACCGGGAGCTCGAGCCGACCGACGCTGACGTGCAACGTGCGATGGTCCGTCGGCTCAAAGATCACGTGAAGCTGGTCGACTCGTCTGCCCCGTTCCCGGTCCGCGAAATCCACGCCCATCCGGTCACGCCGAAGAAGGCCGAGGTCGACGGCTACCAGCTCCTCGACGACTACCTCGACCGCCTGAAGGAGCTCAACCCGCACGGCACCGCCAAGGGGGCCGTGCGGTTCATGGCCGCCACCCTGCGCAAGCGGTTCCTGTCGTCTCCGGCCTCCTTCGCGAACACCATCGCCGAGCACGGCAAGACCATCCGCAACAAGGGTCGGCGCTTGTCCGACCAGAGGGTCCAGGATCTGATCGAGAAGGCCGACGACACCTTCGCGGATGACGACGAGGCAGCCGAGGCAACCGAGGAGGCTGTCCGCGCAACCTCGACGGTCATCACCGTCGACGACGGGGTCCTCGAGAGGCTCGAACAGCTCGAGGCGTGGGGTGAGGACAACCGCTCCGCCGCCACCGGTCGGCTGGCCGCGCTCAAGCGGCTTCTCGAGGACGTCTGCACGACTGACGACGGCGGGTGGGGCGAGGACCGGCTCATCGTCTTCACCGAGTACCGGGACACGCACAAGTGGCTCGGTGACGCGCTCAAGTCCGCGGGCGTGCCCGCCAATCGCATGGCCACGATGTACGGCGGCATGCCGCCGGATCAACGATCAGCGGTCGCGCAGGTCTTCAACCGCGCCCCGGGCGAAGCGCCAGGTGGCGACGACGAGCGCGAGGAGGCCGACCTCGAGCGGGTCGCCGGCTGCGACCGCCGTGTCCGCATCCTGCTGGCGACGGACACGGCCTCGGAAGGCATCGACCTCCAGCGCTTCTGTCACGACCTGCTGCACTTCGACGTTCCCTACAACCCGTCGAGGATGGAGCAGCGCAACGGCCGCATCGACCGCCACGGACAGAAGCACCCGACCGCCGACATCCACACCTTCGCCGCCGACCCCTCGACCGCGCTCGGTCGTGACACCAAGCTCGAGAACGACATCTCGTCCAAGCTCGCGACCGTGGCCGCGGACGTCGGATCGGCCAACCCGCTGTTCCAGGATGACCTTAAGCGCGCCCATGAGGCGGCCCTCGCCGCTCGCGATGACGAGGCCCTGATCCGCTACGACGCCCTCGTTGCCCAGCGTCGCGCCAAGACGGCGGTCGCCGGCGGTGTCGAGGAGCTTCGCAAGCTCATCAGCGAGTCCGAGCGTCGCCTCGAGCTCACCCGCGACCGCCTCGATGCCTCACCCCAGACGATCGCACACCTCGTCCAGACCGCGCTCGAGCTCGAAGGCCAGCCTGCCCTGATCCCGGCCACCGAGCCCGGCCTCTACGCGCTGCCGGGCGGTGGGGGCTCGCTGGGCCTCCCGCCCGAGTGGACCGACTCCATCCCTGAGCTCATCGACCGGATGGATGGCGCACGTCGACTGGTCACCTTCGACCCGGAGCACCCGAAGGCCGGTCCGGCGCCTGCCGCGATATTGCTGCACCTCAACCACCCGTTCGTCGCCCACGCGGCGGCGCTGCTGCGCTCGCAGGTCTGGACACGCACGACCACCGACCGGCTGAACCGCGTCACGGCCCGGACGTACGAGGTCCGCAGGGTGCCAGAGGACGTGGACGGTCGCGGTGACCTGGTGGTCGTCGCCCACGCACGCGTGCTCGTCACCGGCGGTACTCGCACGGCCGCGGACGACGCCAAGGTCCTACACGAGGACGTCGTGGCACGCGCGGCGAGGTTCAGCAGGAGGACCGGCCGCTGGGCGCAGCTACGCACCGACAAGGCGGCCGACCTGCTCTACGCCGCCCGCACCGACCGGCCACCCGACGACCCCGACGCGGTCCTCGACGCCTGGAAGGGCGTCGCCGGCGACCTCGCCGACAACGTGACCGCGCGTGCCGAGGACGTCGCGAAGCAGCTAGCCGGCGCGCTCAAGCGGAACCAGGAACGTGAGACCAGGGCGCTGCGTGAGGACGCCGAGCGCATCCAGCGCGGCATCCGTAAGCGCATCGACGAGATCAAGCAGCAGCTCGAGGACATGGGCCTGCAGCTGTGGGAAGACGAGGAGAAGGCACAGCTGGAACGCAACTTCGAGCTGCTACAGCGTCGCCTCGCCACGATCCGCAA